>JAILKW010000065.1 GCA_024693455.1 Lachnospiraceae bacterium | reverse complement strand
TCTGTAGAGTCACTTTCGAGCATATCCGAGGAGAATGCAGCTTCAACACAGGAGACATCTGCATCACTCGAGCAGCTTAACAACAACATGGAATCTGTTGTTGAGCAGGCCAATGATCTTAAGCATATTGCCAATGCTCTTCAGGAGAATGTCGGATACTTCAAGGTTCAGTAGTTTTTCTGAATTAATGTTTACGAAATTTAATATTTAGTTTATAATAATGCAGGTTGCGTCAGGGCAGCCTGCATTTTGTCGTGGACAAAAATCAGAATAGATGTTATTTGTCTGCGAAAAAAAGGCAACTCTTTGATACAGTTTAGTTGGTGCCTTATTACAGTATAGGAGGAAAGGTACATGGGACTTTCAAAAAAGCCCGTTAACGGAATGAAGGATATTCTCCCCAGAGAGATGGAGATACGGGATTATGTGACGGGAATCATAAAAGATACATATCGTTCGTTTGGTTTCACCCCCATTGATACACCGGCTATGGAAAACATAGCCAATCTTACCAATAAACAGGGTGGAGAAAATGAAAAACTGATATTTAAGGTGTTAAAAAGAGGGGAAAAGCTTAATCTTGAGACGGCGAAGGATGCGTCGGATGTTGTGGATTACGGTATGAGATATGATCTGACTGTTCCCCTTTCAAGATTTTACGCAAATCATGAAAATGAGCTTCCGAGTCCTTTTAAAGCACTTCAGATCGGAAGTGTCTGGAGGGCAGACAGGCCTCAGAGAGGACGCTATCGTCAGTTTACCCAGTGTGATATAGATATTTTGGGAGAACCCACAAATCTTGCTGAGATCGAGCTTATCCTGGCAACGACCACAACTCTCGGAAAACTCGGGTTTAAGGGATTTGAGATCCGAATAAATGAAAGAAGGATCTTGAAAGCAATGGCAGCTTATGCCGGTTTTTCCGAAGATAAATGGGACACGGTATTCATTATTCTTGATAAGATGGACAAGATAGGGCTTGAAGGTGTAAGACAGGAGCTTATTGATGACGGAAATACTGAAGGCTCCGTGGATAAATATATTTCCATCTTTACTAAGCTTGAAGGAATAAAGGATACATCAAAAGCACTTGAGGTTTTATCGGAAGAACTTGATGATTTCCTTGAGGATGAAGTCAGGGAAAATCTGGATCAGATCTCGGCTGCGGTTGAATCTGCAAAGTCGGCGGACTTTGAACTCGTATTTGATGCAACTCTTGTAAGAGGTATGGGTTATTATACGGGAACGATTTTTGAGATAGCTATACCGGAGTTCGGAGGAAGCTGCGGAGGCGGCGGAAGATACGATCACATGATAGGTAATTTTTCCGGTAAGGATGTGCCGGCATGTGGATTTTCCATAGGCTTTGAAAGGATAATCTTACTCCTTTTGGAACAGGATTTCAGGCCGGATGTTTCCGTTAAGAAGGTTGCTTATCTTGTCGAAAAGGGTTATACACCCGAAAGACTCAGTAAAATAATGGAAAAGGCAGCCAAAGCCAGAACAGAGAATGAGTCGGTACTTGTTGTCCGCATGAACAAAAACAAAAAGCATCAAAAAGAGCTGCTTTCACAGCAGGGGTATGATGAGTTTATAGAATTTTATAATGACCAGGAGGTATAGACAATGCAGTCGCGTACGCATACCTGTGGAGAGCTTCGGCTTTCCGATGCAGGAAAAAATGTTCAGCTGTCAGGCTGGATGGAGAATTTCAGAGAGGTTGGAAGTAACCTTGGCTTTATTGTTCTTCGTGATTTTTACGGAACAACCCAGCTGGTTGTGGAAAACGAAGAGATGATGAAGCTTGCAAAGGATATTGTAAAAGAATCCACCATAACCGTTAAAGGCGTGGTAAGAGAGAGAAGCTCCAAAAACGACAAGCTGCCCACGGGTGAGATAGAGGTTGTTCCCGAGAGCATTGAAGTTCTCGGTGCCTGCCGGCATAACGAGCTTCCGTTTGAAATAAACAGAAGCCGTGAAGCCGACGAAAATATAAGACTTAAGAACAGATTTTTGGATCTTAGAAATCCTGCCATGAGAGATAATATTCTTCTTAGAAGCAATGTTATCGCTGCACTCCGAAGCGCTATGTGTGCTCATGATTTTATCGAGATCACAACACCAATCCTTACCGCTTCATCTCCGGAGGGGGCAAGGGATTATCTTGTTCCTTCAAGAAAACATCCCGGTAAGTTTTATGCACTTCCGCAAGCACCCCAGCAGTTTAAGCAGATCCTCATGACATCCGGAATTGACAGATATTTCCAGATCGCACCCTGCTTTAGAGACGAGGATGCAAGGGGAGATCGTTCTCCCGGTGAGTTTTATCAGCTGGATATGGAAATGGCTTTTGCCTCAAAAGAGGATGTTTTCGAAATTCTCGAGGATGTACTTCCTCCTGTATTTGAAAAATTCGGAAAATATGACCGTGCTTCAAAGGCGCCCTTCACCCGAATCCCGTTTGCCGAGGCAATGGAAAAATATGGTACGGATAAGCCGGATCTTAGAATAGATCTTGTTTCTGAGGATGTAAGCGGGCTGTTGTCCGATATCGGATTCGATCCTTTTAAGGATAATACCGTTAAGGCTGTCGTTATCTCTGATTTTGCCGAGAGCAGAAAGTTTATCGATAAAGCCTGCGCAGAAGTGGAGATGCTGACCGCCAATAAGGCATATTGGTTCAGGATCGATGATAAATCGGAAGTTGTAGGAGGTATAGCAAAATTCATTTCTCCGATAAAAGATAAGGTTATCTCCGAAATGAAGCTTTCAGCCAATACGCTTGTGGTTTTGTCTGCGGGCGAAAAGGGAGCGGCTCAAAAGACAGCGGGAGCTATCATTAAAACCTTCGGTAATCTACTTCCCAATCATATAGATAAGGAACAGTATCAGTTTTGCTGGATAGTGGATTTCCCTTTGTATGAGATCGGAGAGGAAAGCGGTGAACTTGAGTTCTGCCATAATCCCTTCTCAATGCCTACCGGAGGCAAACAGGTATTGCTTGACGCAAAAGAAGGAAAAACAGATCCTCTTTCCATTATGGCTGACCAGTACGATCTTGTTGTTAACGGAGTGGAGCTTTCTTCGGGAGCAGTCAGAAACCACGATCCGGAGATCATGATCGAGGCATTTGAGCTTGTAGGTCTCGGAGAGGATGATGTTAAGGCTAAATTCCCCGCGATGTACAATGCGTTTACATACGGAGCTCCGCCTCATGCCGGCATTGCCCCCGGAGTTGACAGAATGGTAATGCTGCTTGCGGGAGAAGAGTCGATCCGTGAGATAATTCCCTTCCCGATGAATAAAAATGCACAGGATATTTTGATGGGTGCACCCGGAGAGGTTACAAAAGCCCAGCTTGATGAGCTTTCTATCACAATAACTAAGACAGAAGAAGAATAATTTTGGTACAAAAAGCTTATTTACATATAAGATGTTTTTGTCTATAATTGTTTAGGTTTATTTTATATGACGATTGGAGGCGCATATTATGGATATTCGTTATGAAGAGTGCAAGACGTTGAAGGAGAAACCGGATCAGAACAATCTTGGCTTCGGAAAATACATGACAGATTATATGTTTGTCTGTGACTGGCATAAGGATCAGGGCTGGCATGATGCAAGGATAGTGCCCTACGGTTCTATTGAACTTGATCCCGCATGTGTTACTTTGCATTATGCCCAGGAGACTTTTGAAGGTCTTAAGGCTTATAGAAGAGAAGACGGAAAGATTCAGCTTTTCAGACCGGAAATGAACGCAAAACGTATGCAAAAGAGTAACGAGCGTCTTTGTATGCCGGCTTTTCCCGTAGAGGATTTTGTTGAGGCTGTAAGAGCTCTTGTTAAAAAGGAAGAGGACTGGGTTCCTTCAGCCCCCAATACATCACTTTATATCCGTCCCTTTATGTTTGCTACAGAGAGTGCTCTCGGAGTACATATGGCAACTGCATATAAGTTTATGGTTATCTGCTGTCCTGTAGGCGCTTATTATGCTACCGGACTTGATCCCGTTAAGATCCTTGTTGAGGATGAACTTGTTCGTGCAGTTAAGGGAGGAACAGGATTCACAAAATGCGGCGGAAACTATGCAGGTTCTATTCTCGGACAGGTTAAGGCCGAGAAGATGGGATATGATCAGGTTCTTTGGCTTGATGGTGAGACCAGAACCTATGTAGAGGAAGTCGGAACCATGAACATCATGTTCAAGATAGACGGTGAGATCATCACAGCACCTATTGAGGGAACTGTTCTTGCCGGTGTTACCCGTGATTCGATGATCCATCTTCTTCGTGATTGGGGCTACACTGTTCGTGAGGAGCATCTTGCTGTTTCGGATCTTATGAAAGCAGGCAAGGAAGGCAGACTCGAAGAAGTATTCGGAACAGGTACTGCTGCAGTTATATCACCTGTAGGAACTCTTCGTTATAAGGATGACGAGGTAGTTATAAATGATATGAAGACAGGTGAGCTTACACAGAAGCTTTATGATACCCTTACAGGAATTCAGTGGGGTCGTCTTGAAGATAAGTATAATTGGACACAGACCATTTAACTCAGTCGGAGAAATCCCCCACCTCTAAGCGTTAGCGTAGGTGGGGGTTATGAGCGAGTCTTGACCTTGGTCAGAGCCTTCACCTTTTCGCCTTACTATAGGTGGGCGTGGGACAGATCAGACTCAGTCTTGACTTTTTTAAGAACAGTGTTTCATAATAAATTCATGCCTGTTTAGGTGCACAAAAAGGAGAACAAAATGAAAAAAATCGAAGAATATGTAAGATGCATACCGGACTTTCCCGAGAAGGGAATTATTTTCAGAGATATTACATCGGTTCTTCAGGATGCTGATGGTTTTACTCTTGCTATTGATGAACTTGGAGCGCTTATAAAAGATGTGGATTATGATGTTATAGTCGGAACCGAGTCAAGAGGCTTTATTTTCGGAGCTCCGCTTGCATACCAGAATCATAAGCCTCTCGTTCTTGTAAGAAAAAAGGGTAAACTTCCCTGTGAGACCATATCCGAAGAGTATGATCTTGAATATGGCACAGCGACAGTTGAGATCCATAAAGATGCCATACAACCCGGTCAGAAGGTAGTTATAGTTGAT
>JAILKW010000064.1 GCA_024693455.1 Lachnospiraceae bacterium | reverse complement strand
ATCAACTATAACTACCTTCTGACCGGGTTGTATGGCATCTTTATGGATCTCAACTGTCGCTGTGCCATATTCAAGATCATACTCTTCGGATATGGTCTCACAGGGAAGTTTACCCTTTTTTCTTACAAGAACGAGAGGCTTGTGATTCTGGTATGCAAGCGGAGCTCCGAAAATAAAGCCTCTTGACTCGGTTCCGACTATAACATCATAATCCACATCTTTTATTAGCGCTCCCAGTTCATCAATAGCAAGAGTAAAACCATCGGCATCCTGAAGAACCGATGTAATATCTCTGAAAATAATTCCCTTCTCGGGAAAGTCCGGTATACATCTTACATATTCTTCGATTTTTTTCATTTTGTTCTCCTTTTTTGCGCCTAAACAGGCATGAATTTATTATGAAACACTGTTCTTAAAAAGGTCAGGACTTAGTCTGATCTGTCACATGTCCGCCTATACTAAGGCGAAAATGTGAAGGCTCTGACCAAGGTCAAGACTCGCTCATACCCCCCACCTACGCTAACGCTTAGAGGTGGGGGATTTCTCCGACTGAGTTAAATAATTCATAATAAATTATAATTGTTTAATAAATAAGTTCAAGTAAAATCGCTTGTATTTGGCGTTAAAAGATCAAAAGACAGTTCAAGTTTCTTGCCCGTAACCGATTTTAATGGTAAGATTAATTCCACATGATTATTAAGAATAGGTAATTAATTATGCTAAAGAAAAAAATACCATGGATGATCCTGTTTGTAGTCATCGCTGCTTTCAGTATTTGGACAGTTACCATGCAAAGTAAGAACTTCTCCTGGGAAGAACTTAAAAACGTATTACAGAATATCAACGTCCCCTGGATCACCCTTGCAATAATTTCAATGACCGGATTTATATTTTTCGAGGGCTTTGCACTAAATTGTTTAACTTCCGGGCTGGCCGGCAAAAAAAGCCTAGGCTCCGCCACTATTTACGGTGCGGCGGATGTGTATTTCTCCGCTATCACTCCTTCTGCCAGCGGTGGACAGCCTGCGAGTGCTTTTTTCATGATCCTTGACAAAATCCCCGCTGCCATCACAACCGTAATACTTCTTGTAAATCTCATCATGTATACTTTTGCACTGCTGTTTTGTGCAGTGATAGTGGTTATATTTAACGGAAGCCTTTTTACCCTTTTTAATCTTCCGGGCAAGATACTGATACTTGTCGGTGTAGTTGTCCTTTTTATATTGGCTACCGTATTCTGGATGCTTCTAAAAAAAGAAGAAATTATAAAAAGGATCGCCCTGTTTTTGATCGGTGTGGGTGCTAAAGCGCATATACTCAGACGGCCGACAAAAAAGCGCGCCAAACTTGATCAGATCATGCTCCAGTACGAAGAATGTTCGGATGCGATAAACGGAAAACGCTCCATGCTATTTAAAGCATTCGTTTTCAACCTGCTTCAAAGAATATCTCTTAGCTTCGTAACGGTTTTTTCCTATCTTGCCATAGGTGGGGATATTAATAATTTTTTCCGTGTATGGAGCATACAGATATTTACTACACTGGGTTCCAACAGTGTTCCTATCCCGGGTGCCATGGGAGTTCATGACTATCTTCTGCTCCAGGGACTTGGCACCTTAAGCGATGTGACAAACGCCGCCAATCTTGAACTTATAAGCCGCGGCCTTTCCTTTTATGTATGTGTGATTATAAGTGCACTGATAATAATCTGCGGTTATTTATACAGAAAGATCAAAAATTCAAAAGAGGTATGAAATGAACGAATCAGATGAAAGATACAGTACAGCGGAAGATGCCATTTTTGACGCCTTCTACATCTTACTCAAAGAAAAACCGTTCGAGAAAATAACGGTTTCGGATGTTGTAAAAAAAGCGGGAATTGTAAGAAGCACCTTTTATAATCACTATGAAAACATCCCGTCTCTTATGGAGGCTGCGGAAAACAGAACCATAGACGATATTTTCACCCTGATGGAAAGCTTTCATCCCGCAAATGATACGGAGATCTGTCGTTCATATTTTCTTGCAATATGTAATTACACAAAAAAGAATCCCTTTGTTGCCAACCTGCTCCAGACTCCAAGAGGCGACAGATTTTTTGAAAAAGCCATTACCATGTTCCATCAATATGTAAAAAAGGTCACCTCAGACTCGGAATCCAGATCCGTGTCCAAAGAGACCTTTTCATTTATCATTGCCGGTATCATCGGTTCCACTATCGGTATCCTGCATAAGTGGATCTCAGAAGATTTCAGTACTCCTTCAGAAGGTGTAGCCGAAATTCTCACCGGATATTTTCTTAGAGGCGCGGGAATCATTATAGTTTGATCCCCGCCCATCATTTATGCGTCCATTTCGTCAGTTGCATTAGCCCTTATGATCTTGCCTGTCGTATTTCTTACAAAAGGATTTTTCCTTATGGAGAGTCCTGTAATACGACGGTATGTGGGCTGGGTAAGATTAAACTCATCAATAGACTTCTGGATCGACTCTCTTACTGCATCATCATCCATTCCCTTTGCCTTTGCAAGTTCAACCTCAGGATAAATAATAGCTGTAAGTCCGTTGTTTTCACCTATAACAACAACCTCCGCCGTCATCTCAAACAGCGCCAGCTTATTCTCCATCTCTTCGGGTGAAATATTCTCACCGTTTGAAAGAATGATAAGATTCTTAACTCGACCGTTAATGAATACATATCCATCCTCATCCATATATCCCTTATCGCCTGTATGAAGCCATCCGTCCGCCAAAGTTTCTTCGGTCTCTTCGGGCATCTTGTAATAACCCTTCATAACACTGCTGCCCTTTACGAGGATCTGCCCATCCTCGAATTTGATCTCAACATTGGGAAGAGGTCTTCCGATAGAACCCGGCTTATGATTATCGGGTGTGTTTGAAGTGATAACCGGTGAGCACTCACTCATTCCGTATCCCTCAAGTACATCTACTCCGTATTTTGCAAACTCGTCGATATAGAAAGGCTCAAGATGAGCTCCACCCGTAAATATTATCTTAAGGTTTCCGCCGAAAACGCTCTGTGCTATCATTTCAGGCGGTACGGAAGCATCAGTTGCTGCCAATTTCTTATAAATAGTCTCTATCATCAGAGGAACCATAAGCATTACTTCAGGCTTGAATATGCTCATGTTTCTTACCATATGCATGAATGAGTCATTTATACAAACAGTTGCACCGAGGGAAAATCCCTTAAGCCAGTCCATAACAAGACAAAATGCATGATGGATGGGAAGTACGCTCATCATAACGCATCCGGGCTCTTTCTCAAACTGAACAGACTCAACATTTGTATAAAGATTGCTCTGTGTAAGCATAACACCCTTGCTAACACCTGTGGTTCCGGATGTGAAGATAATGGTTGCTATATCCTCTCCGGAAGAAGATCCGGGATTTGCACCTGCTCCGGCATTCTTAAGGTCACTGAGATTTTGTCCGTTTTCATACTCATCATCAAGGAACCAAACATCCTTTACACCCGGACATGACTTTTTAATCTCATCCAAAAGAGCACTTTGCTTGGGATCAAGAAATACAGCCTGTACATCTGCTCTGTTAATAAGCTCTACCAGATTCTCTGCAGGAAGATTTACATCCAAGGGAACCGCTACATTATCACCGGTTACGATTGCAAGATAACTCTGTACCCAATAAACCGAGCTGGGTCCTATAAGTGAAATATGTGCGCCCGAATATCCCTTGGCACAAAGACCGTTCTTTACTGCCTCAATATTCTCTCCGAGCTCCTTATAGCTCATCTCCATAACATCTTTTTTTACCAACCATCTTACGGCAGGATAATCTGCAAATTTTTCAACAGAGTTATTCCAAAGCTTTGCAATAGTACTCATCTTAATCCTCCTTCATCTCGGCAAGTACATCAAGGGCTTCTCTTATAGTAAAAATCTTAAGCATATCTTCTTCTTCAAGTTCAACATCAAATGTATCCTCAAGCTCACCTAAAAATGACATGAAATCAAGTGATGAAAATCCAAGATCCTCTCTGAATCTGAGATCATCTGTCATATCCTCTGCCTTAACGTCACAATACTGAGCTACGATTGTTTTAAACTGCATTTCTCTATCCATGGTAATATTCTCCTTTTCTTATCCTTTTAATTTGTAAATGTATGTTTTCTAAGACTAAGGTCAAGACTCGCTCGCGAGTCTTGCGCGCCGGATTCGGGTCTGCTTCAGCAGACAAATTCCTGTCCGAATCCGTGCGCATCCTCGCGGAGCGTTTAACTCAGTCGGAGCTTGTACCCCGACTGAGTATAGTTTGTCAT
>JAILKW010000031.1 GCA_024693455.1 Lachnospiraceae bacterium | reverse complement strand
TGAATGGAGATCTCGTGAAGAAAGCGAATTCGATGATATTATCCTTGCACGGTATGCACAGAAGCTCAATGAAATCGCACCGAAGCCCAGAGAATATGATTACTACGACTATGAAGCTGATTATGACAGACAGCGTGAGCGCGATTCCTGGCTTGATCCACGATCAAGATGGAATTAAAAATAGAAAATGACTTTATCATAAGGAGGTGATGATTATTGCGGGTATCATTTTTACAATTGAATAAAGAAAAAACATCGAAATGATTGTTGGCACAATCAAAACGATGCTTTCTCCGAACGTTGCCGTCCTTTATTCTTGGAAAAATAATGATAGCACCTTTCGGAGAAAAATGCAACCGAACATGTGGTCTTTTGACCCACGTTCTAAACATTTTACGACACGAAAGGAGGTTATTATTATGACCAGTGTCAATATGCGGGAAGACCCGCTTTTTATGAGAAACACCTTTGCATCAGTCGGCAAATGGGATATGCCACTTGTAAAAAAACAGTTTATTGATCTTACCGATGTTAGGATGATCGCCTGTTCCGACACAAAAGCAAATGACAATGATCTAAACAAACATAATGGTGTGCATTTCTTTGTTGATGATTACCGTTTTACAGGGATATATGATCATCCAGAGAGAACACTTGCCAAGTATTCGCAGTATTCATTTTTGCTGACCCCGGATTTTTCAACATATGCAGAAATGAATCTTTGGCGGCAAATAGAAAGTGTCGCTATGAATCGTTGGTGTGGAGCATATTGGCAAAGTAATGGGTTAAGCGTCATCCCAACAGTTAGCTGGAGCACTCCCAGAAGTTTTGACTTTTGCTTTGATGGGATAGAGCTGGGCTCCATAGTGGCAATCGGCATGATAGGGTGCAAAAGAAACCGTCTTGGATTTTTGCGTGGATACAGTGCCATGCTTGAGAAGATTGAACCATCTTCTATCCTGTGCTTCGGCACACCGTTCCCGGAAATGGAGGGAAATATCATATCCGTAGACTACCTACGTTCGAGAAAGGTGGTGCGTTGATATGGGCGGAAGAGGAACATTTGCAAGCGGCAACAATGTCGCATATACTTATCAAACAAGCGGTTTTATCGAAGGTGTTAAAGTTCTGACAGGATTAAATGGTAAACACAGCCTTCCGGAGGAAGCACACTCAAGTAGTGCCTATATCAAGCTAAAACCCGATGGAACCTTCCATGAGATGCGGCTTTACGATAAAAATCACTATCTTACTCTGGAGATTGCATATCATCCTGAGCCAAAAATTGATCCTAAAGGCAGGCCGGTATTGCACTATCATACTTATGACAGGAACTTCAACCGTACAACACATAGGATGCCCAAAGCCATGCGAAAACACTTTATGAAATACTTCAAGGGGGTGAAATTATGATTGACGGAAATGTTAATGAATTTGTTGACAATCTCTACTATGGCTCAGAGATGTATTTCATCTTCAGAGGAAAAAAATACTTTATACAAGGATGGGTCGAGGATACCGTTCATTATCTCGTGCTTGATTACGACTATGAAACCGAGGTATATGATCCTGACAACCCCAAATGCAATAAGTATATTTGGGAGTATTCATCCCCTGACTCGAACGAGTGTGTCCAAGCATTCCTTGACGCTCCGCTCTGGGAAGGCAAGAAGTTCTATGATGTCGAAAGCGAAATAACCTGGGCAGATCCGTAATCAATCGCTCTGGCGGAGTGTATAATCTACGCCCCGCCAGTTATTCATTTGGCTATATGCTTTCCATCACTTCTTTTACTGCATAAAATGCTTCCATCTGTCCGTTGTTCGGACGCTGCACGCACTCGCAGTTTTTATATCCTATAGCACCCGGGGCTACGATCCTGATCAATCGGATGCTTGCATTGACGCAGAGCCAGTTCTTAGCATCTTCCCATCTGCGCTTCGGTCCCCGATTTTCTTTGGCGTCAGTGAATTCTATAGCCGTATGCTCATCTGGAAAATAGATCGCCAGAGGAACCCCTATCTCGGAATCATCGTTTATCAGTATTTTCAATCCCTTATCCTCAGCAAACGACTTGATCAGACTAACCATATACGGGGTTCTATCTGAGCTGAGTGAGGCGCGTTCCAATTTTCTGCGCATCATTTTACATGTAGGGCATTCCGATCCATTTACACGTGAATTAATTACTGCGTCCCAGTGTCTTCCGCATTTATTACAGTCCCACCATACCTTTTCTCGTGATTTGGGCGAATACATCGACGCTGGTTTTTCAT
>JAILKW010000012.1 GCA_024693455.1 Lachnospiraceae bacterium | reverse complement strand
ATAATGTACATCTTCTATAAGTAGTCCTTTGGGACTATTATTATCACTTTGATTACTCATTATTTCTCCTTTTTATTTAAGCCATTCATCCTTGTCGGCATTGATATAGCCTTTAAAGAGCTCCAGATCATCTTTTGTGGTGAGCTTAATGTTTTTATCGGAACCTGCGCCGAAGTAAAGCTTTACTCCGAGCTGAACCATCATGGTATTGGTGTAATTGGATCCGGCTATACCGATATTCTTTTCGAAGGCCTCGTGATATTTGTCGTCAATAAGGTCGAATCTGTATGCCTGAGGTGTTGAAACACGGCGGAGTGTCTCTCTGGGAATATATTCAACCGTTGTATTTTCGTCTTCGGGATTTACCTTAAATATCTGTTCATTATAAGGAAGAGAGGTTACACAGTTGCCGTGCTGCTTTGCTTTGATTATGATATCGGACAAAACACTCTTGTCGACCATGGGTCTGATACCGTCATGAACTATGATGATATCCTCGGGAGAACATTTCCCTTCGAGATTATAGATGCCTTTTGAAATGGATTCCTGTGCAGAATTACCGCCGCTTATTACCCATTTAAGCTTTGTGATATTAAACTGCTTTGCGTACGCCCAAAGCATATCATGCCATCCGTCTATACAAACAACTTCTATTGAATCTATCTCGGGATGTTTTTGAAAGCCTTCAAGTGTATAGATTATGATGGGCTTATCATAAACATTGATAAACTGTTTGGGAATCTCCTGATTCATTCTTGAACCAACGCCTCCCGCGATTATGACTGCTACGTTACTCATTATTCACCTCCGAATTAATAATCTGTGTTTCTTTGTGTCTTATAATTTACCCAATTGCTTGAAATATTCTGTCATTCTTTTGCCTAATTCCGATGGGGAACAGGTTGTGATAGGATGAATGGGATCCAAAAAATCCGCAGAAGCGTAGTTTTTGTCATATACGGATTCGATATTTTCGTCTTTACCGAAAATATGCGGGATTCCGTTTTTGTCAAGAAAGTCGATATAATGAGCGAAATTTGCGGGATTATGTTTTTGTACTCCCGAAAAATCTATTGAGGAAATAAGCTCCATTATATCGGTAAATTTCCCGACTTCATCCCTGTCGATATAGGGCAGATGATGGAATTTGACAAGTTCCATCATACGAACATCCTTTGCTATGATAATGCTTGGTGTTCCCGCGATTATGGGAACAACTCCTCCGTGGAAACGGGGGCCGATGCTAAGCTCCATTGTCTTTGAAAATTCGATCCATGAAGGAGCGCTTAAAAAGAATCGTGCGTGGTCTTCATTGAAAAACGGATCATCGATATCCTTGGGATATAGTTTTTTCTTTGCAGTCGAAGCATCATTAAAAGCCACACCCGCAAACAAGGTTCGAAGTTCTTTGTCTCTTTGAGGTACATAAATATAGTTCTTGAAATTTGCCTGAACTTTTCGCATAAAGTTGTGGACGTTATTGGTGGTGTCCTGTGAATTGTTGATCATGACGGGTGAATCAAAATCAACATTTAATTTTTTTAATTTGATATCCGGACCGAATGTGTAGAGTGAGGGACAGCCGATGGGAGTGATAGAATCTTTCGGGAAACCAAGACCCGTAAGATATTTTAAGGTTGACTCACCTCGTGTTCCTATCATTGCAGAGTGATCAAGTACTGCCGATACAAATTTTTTGGCACTGTCTTTAATGGAATCCAAAGAAGAAAAATCGGATCCGCTCTCAAGTTTGTTTCTTACGCCTACACCTACAACTATAACAGGTATCTTGAGGCGATTTATATTTTCAGCCATATTGTTGAAAATATTACCGTAATTTTTTCTGAAAGCATCCGCAAGAGGTATGATATACATGTCTGCGGTTTCATTGATCTCATCAATGGCAGCATCCGATAATTTATGTTCAAGCTGATAGTGGTCTGAGACCACTTCCGTATCAGGTCTCATTGTTGCCCTGAAAATACTGTTGGAATATACAAGATTTCCGATATTGCCACCCATGACATTTTTAACAAGCATATCAACAGCGGTCTTTTTTTCGAATGGGCTCATACCGGAACGGATTATGATTTTTTTCATATTAACCTCTTTGTTGTGTTTACCGTAATAACGGGCTATGCATATGACATGATCAGTTTGAAAACGTACCTATTATAAAATAGCCTAAAAACTTTTTTTATATTAGCATAAATAAAATAGGACATGCAACTGTAATGATGTTGAATTAAAGGCTGAATTCGGCATTCTTTTAATTTATTTTTAATAGAATTATAATATATTACGCTGGTTAAGCTTTAAATATCCGATGCTGATACTTCTTACGATCAAACATATCCAATGAAAAAGGAAAGAAAAAAGAGATTGTCAGAATCCTTTTTTTGTGTAAGAATAGTAGTATTGACAAATAAAGTTTTAATTTACAGGCTGACAGTACAGGAAAGACAAGGTGTTTTCGCTCGTTTGATACTGTACTTAAGATAGCAAAAAACATGGTGGTGACATAAGCGCTTATTCAGTACAGGGGGTAATTCGTACAAAAACGCTTATACCGCTCAAAAAAATGGAGGAAAAAGATGACACATTTGGACAGCCTTGAGGCAGAAGCGATTTACATAATGCGGGAAGTTGCGGCCGAATGCGAAAAACCCGTGATGCTTTACTCAATCGGTAAGGATTCATCTGTTATGCTGCATTTGGCTATGAAAGCATTTTATCCGGAAAAGCCGCCGTTCCCGTTCTTACATGTAAATACTACATGGAAGTTTCGCGAGATGATAGAGTTTCGTGATAAGATGGCTAAGGAACTTGGAATAGAGATGCTTGAGTACATCAACCAGGAAGGTGTTGCACAGGGGATCAATCCGTTTGATCACGGTGCTGCGTATACGGATATCATGAAGACGCAGGCACTGAAGCAGGCACTTGATAAGTATGGATTTACAGCTGCATTTGGTGGCGGCAGAAGAGATGAGGAAAAGAGCCGTGCAAAGGAGAGGATATTCTCTTTCAGAAACGCTTCTCATGCATGGGATCCCAAGAATCAAAGACCTGAGATGTGGAAATGCTATAATACCATGATACACAAAGGTGAGAGTATAAGAGTTTTCCCGATCTCCAACTGGACAGAGAGTGATATCTGGCAGTATATCAAGCAGGAGAATATTCCCATTGTTCCTCTTTATTATGCTGCGGAACGTCCTGTTGTTGAAAGAGACGGGAATCTTATAATGGTAGATGATGACAGGATGAGACTCAATCCCGGTGAGAAACCCATGATGAAGAAAGTACGATTCCGTACTCTTGGATGCTATCCGCTTTCGGGAGGTGTGGAATCCGAAGCTACTACAATAGATGAGATAATTGAAGAGACACTTAGTGCAGCCGAATCCGAGAGAACAAGTCGAGTTATCGACAAGGACGGAGGAAGCGCCAGTATGGAGAAGAGAAAGAGAGAGGGGTACTTCTGATGAAGGAACTGCTTAAATTTATTACCTGTGGTAGCGTCGATGACGGTAAATCGACACTTATAGGACATATGCTTTATGATGCAAAACTTCTTTTTGCAGATCAGGCACAGTCACTTATTTTGGACAGTAAAGTAGGAAGTCGCGGAGGTGCTATCGATTATTCTTTGCTCCTTGACGGACTTATGGCTGAGCGTGAGCAGGGCATTACGATTGACGTTGCTTACAGATATTTTACAACTGAAAACAGAAGCTTTATCGTAGCTGATACTCCGGGACATGAGGAGTATACAAGAAACATGGCAGTAGGTGCATCTTTTGCCGATCTTGCGGTAATTCTTGTGGATGCCACCCAGGGTATTTTGGTTCAGACAAGAAGGCATGCAAGGATCTGTGCTCTTATGGGTATCAGATATTTTGTGTTTGCCGTTAACAAGATGGATCTTGCCGGATATGATAAAAAGAAATTCCACATGCTTTCCAGAGATATTGAAAATCTGGCTGAAGACCTGGATCTTTATAATGTTAAGATCATTCCCGTTTCCGCTACGGAAGGTGATAATGTAACCAAGAAATCCGAAAGCATGGATTGGTATGAGGGAGAGACACTTCTCAGTTATCTTGAGACTGTAGATGTTTCCAGAGATAAGGTTGAAGAAGGATTTGTCCTTCCTGTTCAGAGAGTATGCAGACCAAGTCATGATTTCAGAGGCTTTGCCGGTGAGGTAGAAGCCGGTGAGGTAAGCGTGGGAGATGAAGTTACCATTCTTCCCAGTAAAGAGACTGCCAAGGTCAGCAAGATATTAAATACAGACAAGGAAGTGCATGATGCATCAGTAGGTATGCCTGTTACCATCTGTCTCGATAAGGAGATAGACGTATCAAGAGGATGCGTAATTTCAAAGGATACTCATATCCATGTTACCACTCTTTTTACCGCAAAACTTCTTTGGATGGATGACACCCAGCTTGTAGAAGGAAAATCATTCATGATAAAGCTCGGAACCCAGATGCTTCCCGCTACCGTTATCAGCATTGAATATAAGATCGATGTTAACACCGGAGAGCATATTCCGATCAAGAATGTTTCCAAAAATGAGATCGTAAAATGCGATATAGCTCTTGCCAAAGAGGCTGTTTTCGATACTTTCTTAAAGCACAGGGCTTTGGGTGAGTTCATCCTCATAGACAGAGTTACAAATATGACCAGTGCCTGCGGAGTTGTAGAGCATCATCTTCGCCGTGGTGAGAACTTAACATGGCAGCAGCTTGATATCACAAGAGATGTCAGAAGTGCAAAGATGGGTCAGACACCTAAGACTATCTGGTTTACAGGACTTTCCGGAGCAGGTAAGTCTACGATAGCCAATGCGGTTGAAAAACAGCTTTCCGTTCAGGGCAAGTATACAATGCTTCTTGACGGAGACAATATCCGTATGGGTATCAACAGGAACTTAGGTTTCGAGGAAAAAGACAGAATTGAGAACATAAGACGTGTCAGCGAAGTATCAAAACTTATGAATGATGCCGGACTTATAGTTCTTACATCCTTTATCTCTCCTTACAAGAGTGACAGAAGAAAGGCCAAAGAGATAATCGGAGAAGGCGAGTTTATAGAAGTATATGTAAGCACACCTATAGAAGAGTGCGAAAGACGAGACATAAAGGGTCTTTATAAAAAGGCCAGAAACGGTGAGATACCGAACTTTACCGGAGTTAACAGTCCTTATGAGGCGCCCGAGAATCCGGATATAGTTGTTGATACAAGTACTATGAGTTTGGAAGAAACCGTAGCTTATGTTATGGAAAAACTTGAAAAACTGCTTTAATCAAAGTTTCACTTTGCGAGAATTGACACCAAATCCGATTTCCGTAACAGGTAACACGTAGTTATAATAAAAAGGAGATGTGTTTTGTTTAATAAGGTTTTGAAAAAGATGTCTGTAATTGGACTTATCGGAGCATTGTCGGTTACAATGCTTGTTGGCTGCGGCGGAGGTAATGCCGGATCATCAGACAGTGATTCGGGAGCAGCTGCGGACGCAGTTAAGATAACCAATGTTTCCTATGATCCGACAAGAGAGCTTTATGAGGCCTATAACGAATGGTATAAAGGCATATACAAAGAATCAAGCGGTAAAGACATTGAGATAGTACAGTCTCACGGAGGCTCCGGCGGACAGGCAAGATCTGTTGTAGAGGGAGCTGAAGCGGATGTCGTTACACTTGCACTTGCTCATGATATTACTCTTATAGAGAATGCGGGATTGATCGAGCCGGGCTGGATCGATGAGTTTGATCTTCAGTCATCTCCTTACACATCTACTATTGTTTTCCTTGTCAGAAAAGGTAATGAAAAAGGAATAAAAGATTGGGAAGATCTCGTAAAAGACGGTGTTGATGTAATAACACCCGATCCCAAGTCAAGCGGTGGTGCTTGCTGGAATTTCCTTGCAGCATGGAAATATGCTGAAGATAAATTCGGTGGAGACGAGACATCGATCAAAGATTTCATGAGAGCTCTTTACGGTAATGTTACCGTTATGGATTCGGGAGCCAGAGGTGCTACGACTACCTTTGTTGAGAACGGACAGGGAGATGTACTTATAGCATGGGAGAATGAGGCTATCCAAACAGTCAAGGAATATCCCAATGATTATGAGATCATTTCACCCAGCATAAGTATTTTGGCACAGCCCAGTGTTGCTATTGTGGATGCAAATGCCAAAAAAGACGGCACTGAAGAGGTTGCTAAGGATTATCTTTCACATCTTTATGATGATGAAGCTCAGAAGATAATCGGAGAGTACGGTTACAGACCTTCAAACGAGAAAATCCTTAAAGAGTTTTCAGACAAGTTTGATCTTTCAATGAACCTTTGCACCATTGATGATTTTGGTGGCTGGGATGCAGCTTATGAAAAATACTTTTTAGATGGCGGAATCTTCGATGAAATCTATCAGAACTAAAAAAACTTCTGAAAAAAGAATAATACCCGGTTTTTCCCTTACAATGGGAATAACCGTATGCATGTTGTCCATACTGATACTTATACCGCTTGCTTCGGTACTCATGTATTCCTTCAAGCTTTCACCGAAAGCGATAGCAGATATTTTGCTGAGCGAGACTGTGGTGAATGCCTTTGGAACGAGTATTTTGTGTGCACTTGTGGCAGCGATAATTAATACCGTATTCGGACTTATTCTTGCCTGGGTTCTTGTCAGGTATGACTTTAAGGGCAAGAGGATAATAGACGGGCTCATTGAGCTTCCTTTTGCACTGCCTACCGCTGTTGCGGGTATCACGCTCAGTAAGATGTATTCCGATACCGGAGAGATCGGAGGTATCCTTTCCAAATTCGGTATTTCCATTTCGTATACACATGCAGGAATTGTAATTGCGCTTGTATTTATCGGCATTCCTTTTGTTGCAAGAACGGTTCAGCCGGTACTTGAAAAGATGAGTCCGGCATATGAGGAAGCGGCATTTGTTCTTGGCGCTTCACCTATGAAGACCTTCATGAAGGTGGTCTTTCCGGAACTCACACCGGCACTTTTGACCGGATTCGGACTTGCTTTTGCGAGAGGGATCGGAGAGTACGGAAGTGTTATCTATATATCAGGTAACTCAGCCAAGAATAAGACGCAGGTCGTATCCTACGTTATAATGCAAAAGCTCAATTACCTTGATTACCAGAGTGCCACGGCGATAGCCCTTGTAATGCTTATCATTTCGTTTGTAATGCTTCTGGCTATAAACGGGATCGCTTTTTTCCAGGCAAGGCATACGGGTAACAGTTATGAGATCGCCGGTACGGTGGAGCCAAAGACAAGCGGTTTCTCGGGAGGAGATATCACTCTTATTGTTATATCGGTACTTTTCGAGTTCATTATGCTGGTCATGCCTTTGATATCTGTATTCAGAAACGCTTTTTCAAAGGGTGTGGGCTTCTACATAGAGGCTATTACCACAGGGTTTGTGGGCTCGGCTCTTAAGGTTACGCTGCTTGCAACGTTTATTGCCCTGATCGTCAATTCGTTTTTCGGGATTGTCGCTTCATGGCTGATGACAAGGTTTAAGTTTAAAGGTAAACAGGTACTGGGAGCACTTATTGACATTCCGTTTTCCGTTTCTCCGGTTATTGCCGGCCTTGCATTTATTATGATGTTCGGAAGATTGGGATGGGCTTTCCCTATACTGGAAAAAATAAATGCTGCGCTGGGAACGGACATACAGATTGTTTTTGCTCTACCCGGAGTAGTACTTGCAACGATCTTTGTTACTTTTCCCTTTGTTTCAAGGGAGATCATTCCGGTGCTTAATGCGGTCGGATCAGACGAAGAAGAAGCGGCTGCAATGATGGGAGCTTCGGGAATGACCATATTTAAACAGGTTACCTTCCCGCATATCAAATGGTCGTTGATATACGGAATGATCCTTTGCGGTGCAAGAGCGCTCGGAGAGTTCGGAGCGGTTAATGCATTGTCCAAGACCAGGGGTGAGACCTTTACCCTTCCGCTTGAGATAGATGCGCTTTATCTGTCGGGAAGTGCGGATTCAATAACAGCAGCGTTTGCTGTTTCATCGCTTCTTCTTACGATGGCGATCGTTGTACTTGTTTTAAGGAACATTTTTGAGAAAAAAGACAAAGAGGCTTAGGAACCGCGCCAGGGTTTCTTTAAAGGAGAAATGTAATGTATTTGGAGCTTAAGAATATAAGCAAAAGGTTTTCGGATGCTAAGGCGGATGAACCTGATACCATCAAAGACGTAAGTCTTGGGATAGAAAAGGGAGAACTTGTAGCATTGCTCGGACCAAGTGGAGGCGGCAAGACTACACTTCTTCGAATGATAGCAGGGCTTGATAATCCCACAGACGGAGATATTCTTATAGAAGGCAACAGAGTTAACGACCTTTCCCCTTCTGAACGACATATCGGTTTCGTGTTCCAGAATTATGCTCTGTTCCGTTATATGACGGTGTTTGATAACATCGCCTTCGGCCTGGAGGTTCAAAAGAAGGATAAGGCATTTATTAAGAACAGGGTACATGAGCTTCTTTCATTGATCGAGATGGATGATTTCGATCAGCGTTTCCCGAATCAGCTTTCGGGAGGACAAAGACAAAGAGTTGCATTTGCGAGAGCGCTTGCAACCGAACCTTCGCTTCTCCTTTTGGATGAGCCGTTTGCGGCAATCGATTCAAAGGTTCGTAAGGAGCTTAGAGAGTGGCTTAGAAATATGATCCATGAGGTAGGTATAACAAGTATCTTTGTTACTCATGATCAGCAGGAAGCTGTCGATATGGCAGACCGTATCGTTATAATAAAAGACGGTAAACTGGAGCAGATGGGAAATCCGTATGAGATATATAAGAATCCAAGGACATTCTTTACATCTACCTTCATGGGAGACTCTACGGTTAAGGAGAGTTTTTCGGGCTTTACGGGATTCCCCGATATTGAGGACGGAAGCAAGATAGTTATTCGCCCCGAGTATGTTGAGGCTTTCAGGGATGATAACCCTAAGTTTAAAAATATGATCCCTTTCTCGGAAAACGGTACAGTTAAAGACGTGATCTTCCGCGGAGATTCACTGGATCTTATTTTGGATGTAAACGGAGTGGAGCTTAAGACAAAGCGTTCGCTTGAGAGACGTCCTGTTAAAAAAGGTGATAGCATGAGGGTTATTGTATACAGAATTATTGTATACGGAAATCATAAGAATGAGGTCTTGAAAAACGAAAAACTTAAGAACGTGGATATAGAATTCATTTAGACTAATTTCAAAGGAAGTGCGTAAAACGTACTTCCTTTTGTATCTTAGCGGCAGAGCCTTATTTTTTACAAATAAAAGGAGAAATCATGAATAAAGGAATATATGATCCAATACCGGCGATGGAACTGAAAGAGATTTCGGAAAGATACGATGAACTTGAAGCAGAGGGGCTTAGTGCAATACGAAGAGGTGAAGTGGCGGCTGTTCTTTTGGCAGGAGGTATGGGAACCAGACTTGGTTTTGATGCCCCGAAAGGAACCTTTAACATTGGCCAAAACAGACCGCTTTATATTTTCGAATGTCTTATCAATAATTTAAAAGAGGTGACGGATAAGGCGGGGGTCAGTGTTCCTCTTTATATAATGACAAGTGATAAAAATGATGAGGCTACAAGAAGCTTCTTTGATGAGCATGATTATTTCGGATATCCGAGATCGGACATTAAATTCTTTAAACAAGCCATGGCTGAGGCTGTGGACTTTGAAGGAAATGTTCTTTACGAAGCCCCGGGGAAACCGGCTACTTCTCCTAACGGGAACGGCGGATGGTTTCATTCTTTGAAAGAAGTCGGCTATGATAAAGATATGAGACAAAGAGGTGTTAAATGGATTAATATCTTTGCTGTGGACAATGTTTTGCAAAGGATCTGCGATCCGGTATTTATCGGAGCGACCGTTCTTTCGGGAAAGGTTAGCGGAAGTAAGGTGGTAAGTAAGGCAGCACCGGATGAAAGAGTAGGACTTTTGATCCTTGAGGACGGACATCCTTCAATCGTTGAGTATTACGAACTTCCCACCGAGATCGCGGAAGAAAAAGATGAGGACGGCAGATTAAAGTACAGATACGGCGTTATACTGAATTATCTTTTTGAAATAAATGAACTTGAGAGGATAGTAGATACCGAACTGCCGCTTCATAAGGTGGAGAAGAAAATTCCGTACATAAATGAAAGCGGAGAACTTATCCATCCCGAAAAGCCGAATGGCTACAAGTTTGAATTGTTAATTCTTGATATGGTGCGACTTATGAAAGATAATCTTGCTTTTGAAGTCGAAAGAGAAAGGGAATTTGCACCTGTGAAAAATCTTCATGGTACGGATTCCGTTGACAGTGCAAGAGAGTTACTCGTTAAGAACGGTGTGGAGATATAATGGTAGGAGATATAAGCTTTGCTTTTATAATTACCGTGAAAAACGGAGGAATGCTTGGATTCAGGGAAGCCATAGAATCGATTAAGGAGATGGATTATCCCTTTATTAAGGTTCATATCCTTGATGCAACAAGTGAACACGACGTTGAAGATTATTCCAAATTACTTGTAAATACGGATGACAGGATTGAATATCACAGAATGCAGCCGGCATTATCAATGGCTGCATTGTGGAATCAGGGGATAAGGTACACAAGAGAAGATTATCTTATCTTCGTAGGCCCCATGGTAAGACTTGAAGCATCAATGCCCCGGATCCTTGCCGAATATATAGCTAGTAAGCTGGAGGTTCATATATTATACAGTGATTATGATGAGATAATCGACAACGTAAGAATGAATCCCCAGTTCTTACCGGAGTTTAACCTTGAGTACTTCAGGCATACCAATTACATAGGAGATACCATCGTTGTAAAGAGACAGCTTTTCAGGCAGATGGGTATGTTTACCGAAAGACTTCATTTCAGTTTTACATATGATTTCTTCCTTCGTGCATATGAAAACAGATTAAACATTTTGCATGTTCCTCACATCCTTTGGCACAGTCTGACACTTGAAGGTGAAAATATGTCAAAAGGGATGCGTGAGTTCCTTAAAAAGTCTCTTAGTGAGCATAAGAATGTTCTGATGGCTCATTTTTCGAGACTGGATATAAAAGCCGAAGTAGAACCGGATCAGAGCCTTGAATATTTTAAAATAAAGTATTACGGAGATGATTATAAAGCACACAGAAGAGAATATCTTTTGGTCCGTGAGAGCGGTATTTTAGTTCTGAAAAGAAGACCAATTCCCATATTATACGGTCATCTTAAACAGGATGATGTTGCTATAGTCGGAGTCAGGTTCGTCGGCCCCCGAAGGACCATCGATAATTGCGGATATATTTACGACAATGAGGGAATGATATATCCGGCATGTTACGGGCAGCAGGCAAAGAGCCATGGATTATACGGAAGGATCGCAATACCTTCGGATGTATCAATGGTAGATCCGGAATACTGCATGATCGATGCCAAATTTTTCAGAAAAGCCGGGGGATTTGACAGAAATCTGTCCGGTAAAGAGATGATGATGGATCTTTGTATGCAGGCCAGGAAGGGCGGAATGAGGGTAGTTTATGAACCCATGATATCGGTTCGTCGTCTTTCCGGTGAGTCATACAGTAATGAACAGGTTCATAACCTGTTTTATTCAAAGTGGAGAACTGTTATAGAAAAGGGAGATCCTTATTACAATCAAAATCTTCCCATGGGACTTTCAAATTATGAATTATGATATAATGAATCCGGGAAAAGTTGGAAAAATCGGTTGTTCCGTACACTTGACATAAATGATTTTTAGATATACGATAACATTTGCGTTGCTATTTGGATAAAGGAGTTGAGATGTCAGATAATACTACGAAAAAGTCGTCAAAAAAAACAGAACGGAGAAAACGACGCAAGATATTTCTTATAGTAGAAATAGTTGTTCTTTTGGTTTTATTGTTATTCCTTTTCGTATATTTGAAATTCGGAATGATCAATTATAACGATATAAGTGAAGATATACATACCAATGAGATGGCAGAGGAGACGGAGGAAGCCCTGTCGGGATATACCAATATAGCACTCTTTGGTGTAGACAACAGAACGGCCGGAAGATATGAAGGCGGTAATTCAGATACCATAATGATCTGCAGCATAAATAATGATACGAAGAAGATCACACTTTCTTCCGTGTTCAGAGATACTTTCCTTGATGTTAAAGGGGATGGAACCTTCCGCAAATGCAATTACGCATATAACAGCGGAGGAGTAAAATCGGCGATAGATATGCTTAACAGGAATATGGATCTTGACATTGCGGACTATGTTGCTGTTGACTGGAAGGCTCTTGTTAATGCCATTGATGCTGTTGGTGGTCTTGAGATTGATGTTACGGAAGAAGAAGTCAGGGCAATGAATGCCAAGGACTTTTATAGCCAGACAGCAAGGACAGCAGGGGTTTCATCCAAGCCGCTTACGCAGCCGGGACTCCAGAAACTTGATGGTGTACAGGCAGTTGTTTATTGTCGTATAAGGAAGCTCTCCGGAGATGACTATGCAAGAGCATCCAGACAGAGAAAGGTTTTGGAACTGCTTTTTGAAAAAACAAAGAGCGCTTCATTATCAGAACTCAATGCGTTGATAGATGCTATACTTCCGCAGGTGTCTACATCTTTTTCGGCGATGGAGCTTGTTACACTGGCAAGTGCATTCAAGGATTATACGTTTAATCAGACTAAGGGATTCCCGTTTGACAGTACAAGCAAAAATCTTGGTGGGGTCTATGGCAGCATAGTTATCCCGTGTACACTTGAAAGTAATGTAAGACAACTTCATAAATTGATGTTTGAAGAAGAAAATTACACACCGAGTAATACGGTTAGCGGTATAAGTTCTCAGATAGTTAACATTACGGGAGCTACCGAAGACAGTGCTGTAGATAAAGGAGATTATTAACCGTTTATTCATTTTTATATCAAATGTTTTTCACAATTTAGACATATTTGACTTCTATTATGTATCTATGCAGGAAAGATATGGGATGCATACCATATCGGATGCATAGATACATTTAATTTTATCAGGAGGTTTATATATATGAGTTACGATCCTTTTTATGGGTATGATCCCGACGAGAAAAAAGAAGAAACAAAATCAGAAGCTGCAGTAAACAATACACAAAGTTCACAGCAGCAGGAAAACAGAACATATCAAAATTATCAGAGTAGCGGAAATTATCAGAATAACACAACCGGAATGGATAACAACGGTTATCAGTCATATCAGACCGGACAGAATAATCAGAATGTTCATAATGATAATAACGGAAATAATCCTAATTTTACAATGTACGGTAATCCGTATGCCACTCCTCCCAAAAAGGAAAAGAAGCAGCATCCTTTTGCAAAGTCGGTTGGAAAAGCAGCAGCAATAGCGGTTGTTTTCGGAATGGTTGCGGGACTTACCTTCCAGGGAACCAGCGCGGTTTCTTCAAGGCTTTTGGGTACAAATACCAAGGAGACAATAGCTTCAAAAAACAGTTCATCGGACATTGAAAAGAATGAAGAAACAGTTAACAGAACCGCTACTTCTACAGCGACTACGGTTACCGATGTATCACAACTGGTTGATGATGTAATGCCTTCGATCGTACAGGTTACCAATATGTCGGTTGTGGAATACCAGAATTTCTTTGGACAGAGTATGCAATATCCTCAGAAGAGCGCGGGAAGCGGAGTAATTGTCGATCAGGATAAGGATTATCTTTACATCGCTACAAATAACCATGTGGTTGCAAAAGCCAATTCGCTTACAATTACATTTAATGATGAGTCTGCGGTTCCGGCAGAGGTTCAGGGTACACAGGCATCAACCGATCTTGCGGTAGTAAAGGTTAAACTTTCTGACGTAGATGCTGATACACTTAAGAGTATTAAGGTGGCGAATCTCGGAGATTCTACATCACTTAAGGTTGGCTCTCCCGCTATAGTTATAGGTAATGCATTAGGCTACGGACAGTCCGTTACAAAGGGTATCGTAAGTGCACTTGAAAGAGAAGTTTCCATACAGAATGAGGAAGACGGACAGGTATATTCCAATAAACTGATCCAGGTAGATGCAGCTGTCAATCCCGGAAACAGCGGCGGAGCTCTTTTGAATATGAACGGTGAGCTTGTGGGAATAGTTTCTGCTAAATACTCGGATGAACAGGTTGAGGGCATGGGTTATGCGATTCCTATATCACAGGCAAACGATATTCTTCGTCAGCTTATGAAAAAAGGAACTGCTGATGAAGGAGAAACGGTTTCAACCGGAAAAGCTTATCTTGGTGTATCGGGTGTTGATATAGGATCTGATCTTGCGGCAACTTATAACATGCCTACAGGTGTTTATGTGGCCCAGGTAATGACAGGTACTCCCGCAGAAAAAGCCGGTATAGCAAAGGGTGATGTCATAACATCTTTTGAAGGTACTGCAGTTACTTCAAT
Organism: Lachnospiraceae bacterium; assembly: GCA_024693455.1. Taxonomy (GTDB): domain Bacteria; phylum Bacillota; class Clostridia; order Lachnospirales; family Lachnospiraceae; genus Weimeria. The sequence goes on along the minus strand of JAILKW010000012.1, from coordinate 233 downwards.
GCAGCAGCTTTCCGATCTGATCTCGGCAAAGAAGGTTGGTGATAAGGTAAAGATTTCCATTGCAAAGGTTCAGAATAATTATGATCCTGTTGAGGTAGAAGTTGAGCTTGGAGAAAAGCCTGCCGATCAGCAGCAGTAGATCTTTAGGACAAAATACAAATTAATATGAAATGATTAACAGTCGTGCTCATGGCACGGCTGTTTTTTTCGGGTTTTGAAGTGTTAAATAAGGC
>JAILKW010000350.1 GCA_024693455.1 Lachnospiraceae bacterium | reverse complement strand
GCTGCTTCGGGTTCTGCTGCTGCCGCTGGCTCAGGTACTGCTTCAGGTTCTGCTGCTTCGAGTTCTGCTGCTGCCTCTGGCTCAGGTGCTGCTTCGGGTTCCGCTGCTGCCTCTGGCTCGGGTGCTGCTTCGGGTTCCGCTGCTGCCTCTGGTTCAGAAACCGCTTCAGGTTCTACTGCTGCCTCAGGTTCCGCTACTGCCTCTGGCTCGGGTACCGGTTCGGGTTCCGCTGCTGCCTCTGGTTCAGGAACTGCTTCAGGTTCCATTGCTGCCTCAGGCATAATATCTTCACTAAACTCCTGCGTATCAACTGATGATATATTGTCCGATTCCGGACTTTCAAACATGGGTTCCGAAAATGACATTTCCGGTTCAGGTATAGGTGCAGGTTCAGGCATTGGCACAGGCTGTGGCATTGGTTGAGCTGCATGTCCTACGGGTTGCTGCATTGCCTGAACAGCCATCATGACCGGCTGTTGCATTGAGAGATTTCTTTGATTCTGTTCAATAGCAGCTATACTTTGCTGCATACCACGTATTGAGTCATAGACCCTGCTTATCTCTCTTCTAAGCTCATCACTCTTAGATGCATAATCACGTTTAGCATCTTCAATGAGCCTCATCTGTTCCTGCATGGCCTCATGATTCATCTCATTCTGATGCTCTTCCATCTTTGAGATCTTCTGATATAAAAGCTCATTGGAATTCATAAGAGCATCAGTATTTTCTTTATTTCTGCTTATGGTGACTTTTGCCAGAGCTTTCTGTGCATTTAAGACATCATCACCCGGTCCATGCGAATGATCTTCAAGATCATCGATCCTGTCCTGAAGCTCATCAAAACTCTTCCTTATTATAAGATAAGAAGCTTTTTGTGCCCTGTATAATTCTTCGAACTCTTCTCGCTCCCGGGACTTGTTATACTGATTGATATTTATTAACGAATTGATCAATAAAAACAGTGTAACGACAAAGAATATTGCTATACCTGCGATGATCGGAATCTGATCCCTCTGTTCCATTAACATAATCACTTCCGTAGCAACTAATAATACTGCCACTATACATGAACAGATAAGAATCATCCTATCCTTACCAACACCGGGTTTTCGTGTATCCTTTTCGTTTTCCATTATGTTCCCCTCCGAAATTAAGGTTTCAAGACTCGTTTATCATGTGCTCGACGTATTTTTTCTCTTTAGGCAAGGTTTTTTTAATTGAGTTAAACCATACTTCTACTTTATCCTATTTTCACCCTTAAATCAATAGAAAACGAAAAGGCGTGATCCAAAGATCACGCCCTTCTTTCCAGGTATTATTGTCTGTCGCCTCAACATTTCCTGTGTTTATATACTATCATTATGCGCTTTTTAGGTCAAGTCCATTTTGTAAAAAAATTGTAATGATTTTTTTTCTATTTTGTTCAAATTCACAATCCTACTTTTTTACCTGTAATAAATATTTTGATCAAAATCCACTCCGGTCTTACTAACATCGTAAAGTCCGAATTTTGTCATACATTGTAAAGACTTGATCGAAGACCGGGCTTCCACCTCAAAAAATATACTCTTTATAATATGAAGATAGTCAAATGATCATAAAACAGTATTTCATATTATGTGAATCCGATAACAAATATTTATGCTTTTTCTTTATTATAGTAAGTTGACCAAAAAATAAAACCCGTAACTTCATAAATTGAAATTACGGGTTCACGTCCACGAGGGGATTCGAACCTCCGACCTACCGCTTAGGAGGCGGTCGCTCTATCCTGCTGAGCTACGTGGACACAATAGACATGATACCACTACACCAATTAAATGTCACGTGTTTTTTTGAGACTCTGTGAAAAGAGCCACTCAGAAAACTCACTATGCGATCTGTCTGAAACAACCACCCAGCTGCAATGCGGATTCACATTATAATGTTCACCCATCCATCCTTTTGGGTACTCAGTATATTTTATATCTTCATTATCTTTACCTATGGCATCATATATATTTCTGGATCCGTAATGAGTGATAAGTTTAGATCCGCTTTCAAAAAAATCGGTTCTTACTATCTCATCATCAGCTGCATGAATCAACCAGATAGGAGTTTCTGTCAGAGCCTCAAGATTATCTTTTCCGGTTGCACCGCAGATTGAGATAGCACCGGCAAATAAATCAGGATTGTCTTTTACATATCTTAAAGTACCTACTCCTCCGGCGCTATATCCGTATATATAAATCCTTTTTATGTCAATATTATCGTGTGATTCTGTCGTTTTGTTAATTAACGACAATATTGCTTGTCGCATTTTAGGTGCTGACCAATGAGTTCTTCTACTGTACTGAGGTGCAATTATTGAACATGGGTGTTTTTTCTGCCACTCATCTCTTGCAAACATTGTTCCTATATCGTGTATAGCTAATGGCAGGACATTATCATCTCCAACAGCATCCGCTCCATGAAGATAAACTACTAACGGTATCTTTTCATCAGTTTCCGAAAAATAATATCTGTATGGGATAATAGTTCCGTCAAAATCAAATTCAGCAAACCCAAATTTTTTACAGAGCTTTTTATTATCTTCGGATGGCATATCCCAATCTTCCGGTAAACCCATCATATCATCACCATTTATCTTCCTGTTACTCTGCCCTGCATCCATATCTTTCCCTTGAACCTTCTTCCCTTTTTAGGTTCACCTAAAAGATCAACTTCGTTTATGCATACATCGAATAACATATCATTACATGAAACAGTGAGTACATACATTTTTTGCATTGTGTATGTATTAATTATTTCTTCAACCTCAACAATATCTCCGATTATCTGGTACTTATCATTTTCAATACCGCTTGGCATAAAAGATGTGAGTACGATCGAATATACATCTTCATGGTCAATTCGTTTTGATATTTTAGAATATATATCAATGTCGTTTAGTGACAACTCTTCAAATGCTTTTTGATTTCCTTCTCTTGCATCGGAAATTAATTTTCTTCTGTGTTTCTTTCTTTGAATGACCATTTCCGGTTTCTTGGATACAACGGGTAAAAGAACCATTCCATCCAATGCCAAGGCTGAAAGAACAACTCCGCCTTTATTTATATATTTGGTTTTTGGATCTTCATATTTCAAAAGTTCGATCATATCCTGAATATGGAAGACAAGATCAACTCCAAGTCTGATATCATCACATACTCCCATATAGCTTTCTTTATCAGACTCTTTTACCAGCTCTACATCTTCTTTGGTTGAAATCTGCATTGCCTTTCTGTACGGAAAATAATATTCCTTAATGAATTGTCCGTCTTCATCGATAATGCCACGAAATGCTATTCCGATTCCCGGAACAACTTCCTTTTGATATTCACAAAACTGATATCCTTCAGGATCGATCATACTTATTATGTTGTCGGGGTTTTTCTTTGTACTTTGATAAAAGTCATCGAACTGTCTTTGGTTTATATCTTTAAAACCTATTGACCTTAAAAAACTATGCATTCTAAACCTCTTGCGACAATGCAATGTTAAGTGCTTCATCCTCTTCCGGTGAAAGTGCCACTACAGAATTGCCGTCTATGATTTCTTTAATGTAGTTATAACTTCCTGTCCTACTATGAACGTTGTTAATAATACATCCGTTATTTCTCTCATCCAATAATGCTAAAGCATAACTGAGCTTTCCGCCCATTTCATCAAGAGCATCATATTTTAATATGCCAACCTTTTGAACGCTATGCTTCATCTTTATATTAAGAATGGCAAGCTGTCTTTCTATTTCTTCAGTTCTGGTATTAAGATCTTCAACCTGGTTGATCCTGTTTATCAAAGTATCCTCAAGCGAAGCTCCGTCCTTACCCTTCATGAATAATTCATATTTCTTATTAAGATTTCCTATTTTGGATAACGCTACAATTAACAATATTAATAATATAATTGCTACAGCAGCCAATCCAATTAAAATATAATCTGAATCAATTCCAATATACTGTTCTATCATTTTTTTCTCCAAACACTTTTTAGGTTATTCTTTTTTAGCAATTCAAGTTTCACTCCTAAGAGTTATCATCGGATTTTGATCTGCTTTACAGGTATATTTTCGTATCCGAATCCGTACATATTCTTGCGGAGTATTTTCAATCTATGGTGCCTTAATGTATAATCAATCATTTATTACAACATATATATTTTTTCTGCGAGTGCATTTAAATCATCCTGATCATAATACTCAATCTCTATCTTACCCTTAACATTATTCTTGGGATGTATAATAACTTTTCGTCCAAGAATCTGTTTCATTCTTTCAGCCATCTCATCATAGATAATCTGTAATTTCGGATCAATCTTTTCAGGTTCAGGATCCGGTTTATTATTTACAAGACGTCTTACTTCTTTTTCTACATCTCGCACATTCATCTTCTCATCAAAAACTCTTTGTGCTAAATTGTACTGTTCTTCATGATCGGATAAACCAAGTATAGCTCTCGCATGTCCGGATGTTATAATATCATTGATAAGCATATCCTGAACACGATCATCCAGTTTTAATAATCTGATTGAATTAGTTATTGTTGTTCTGCTCTTTGATAACTTATCAGCAAGTTCATCTTGCTTATAATTATAATCATCCAAAAGTTTTCTGTATGCCCTGGCTTCTTCAATAGGATTCAAGTCTTCTCTTTGAATATTTTCAATAAGAGAAATCTCCATTGCTTCCTGATCTGTCAGATCCTTTACTACAACAGGTACTTCTTTCAGTCCTGCTTTTTTGGATGCTCTCCATCTTCTCTCACCGGCAACTATTTGATAATAGTCATCAACCTTTCTTACTACCAGTGGTTCGAGTACTCCGTACTGTTTGATATTTTCAGCAAGTTCCTGAAGTGCATCTTCATCAAAATGTTTTCTCGGCTGATCTCTGTTTGGCTCAACCTTATCAATATTCATAAGCTGACCGCCAATATCCGATGAAGAATCCGCGCCCGCTTCGCCGTTTCCTGTTTCTATAGGTTTACCCGGTATAAGACTATCCAATCCTTTTCCGAGTCCTTTTTTCTTTTGTGCCATATTCTCCTCTTTCTTTTTCACGTGAAACTGTTCTACTCACTCATTAATTCTTTTGCTAAATTCCTATAACTTTCTGCACCGGATGATTTACTGTCATACAGATTGATAGGTAAACCATGTGATGGTGCTTCTGCCAAACGAACATTTCTGGGAATGATTGTCTTATAAATCTTCGTATCAAGATTACTCTTAACAGTTTCAACTACGTCAGATGAAAGATTTGTTCTTGCATCATACATAGTAAATACTACTCCGTTTATCTTTAATTTGTCATTCAGTCTTTCCTGAACCAGATCTATGGTATGCATCAACTGACTGATTCCTTCCAAAGCATAGTACTCACACTGAATGGGAACAAGTACACTGTCTGCTGTTGTTAATGCATTGATGGTTAACATATTTAATGAAGGAGGACAATCGATCATTATATAGTCAAAATCATCTGAAATATAATCTACAAAATTTTTTAATATATACTCTCTTTCATTTTTTCCGAGTAATTCAATCTCTGCTCCTGCAAGATCAACACTTGAAGGAATGATTTTAAGTGTAGGTAATCCTTCTACTTCCACTATACTTTCTTTAATTGAACACTCATCTAATACTAATTCATATACAGTATTTTCAACCTGATCTTTATCAATTCCAAATCCACTGGTAGTATTTCCCTGTGGATCCATATCTATAACCAATACATTTTTTCCTGCTTCTGCTAAACAAGCAGACAGATTTATTGCTGTAGTTGTTTTACCAACTCCACCTTTCTGGTTAGCAATTGCTATAATTTTACCCATTATTTGTCCTCTCTTTTATAAAAACCTTATTTTGCTAAAGTATTATATCACTTTAAATTTTTCATTTCTACCTGGAAAATATCAATTTGAATCCTTGTTATACTAAATATAGATTTCAGATTTTTAATGTTTCACGTGGAACATGCCTTAAATTTCAACCTATTGTAAATAATATTATCATCGTCAACTAAATCTTGTGGTCATAAATAGTCAAACAAAAAATGTTTCACGTGAAACAAAAAAGATACCACAATATTTAGTAGATATAGAAAATACGGTTAAAAAATAAACAAAAGATAGTAACTTTTTCAGAATATGAAGAGACCTCCTTTAAGCATAAAGATTGAAAATCAAGCAAAAATGAAATATAATAAAGCAATAAATAAGACATTTCAGCAGCGGTTAATATTAGGATATATTAAAGAATAATAAAATACCAAAAGCTTAAATCATCAAGTGAAGGAGAATAGATGGATAGAAAAGAAAAAGCTGTAGAGTATAAACATACAGGAAGTAATTGTTGTCAATCAGTACTAAAGGCATTCAAAGATAAAATAGATTTACCGGAAGAAACATTAAACAAAATGGGATCTGCATTCTGTGTAGGAATGGGAAATATGGAAGGAACATGCGGTGCATTATGTGCAGCGGAAATGATTCTCGGTTTAAATAAATATGAAGGTAAACCGGTAATCAGAGAAGCGAAAACCATTTCAAAAGAATTTCAAGAAAAATGTGGTGCTACTGCTTGTAAAGATTTAAAAGGAATAGAAACCGGAACTGTCCTATGTGAATGTGATGATTGTATAAGAAATGCTGTAGAAATAATTTCAAAAAATGAAATAGCATAAAGTGAAGCAGCGATAAACATACAATGGAACATATAAATATTTAAAATAAAATCATCATCGTAAAAAAATATGAAAGTAAAATGTGAATACTGCGGTGGATATATAGACGATACAGAAGAAAGATGTCCATCCTGTGGAGCAGTAAATAAAAACCTAAGAAGAACAAATAACGTTACACCAAAAACCATAGAAGAATTAAAACAGTATTTTGATGATAACGGATATACTGCAGAAAAAACAAGATTCTTTATAGGTATAGATTACAAACAACCAAAAGCTTTTGGAATTTATAAAAACGAGCACGGCAATTGTGTTGTTTACAAAAACAAAGCAAACGGTGAGCGTGCGATCAGATATGAAGGATCAGATGAAGCCTATGCAGTAAATGAAATCTGGATGAGATTTCAGGAAGAGATTCTAAACCAAAAAAGAAACTATTATAATAAGAAGAGTTCCGTTAATAGAAAACCACCGAGTAAAATAAAAAGATTCTTTCGTAGATTTCAATACATATTAATGCCTGTTGGTTTTATACTCATTGGCTTATTATTTTTAAAACTTACAGATGAACATACGGGATACTATCGTTACAATGATGAAACATATTACAAACTTGAAGAAGATAATTGGTATCACTGGGATAGTGTCAATGATGACTGGTACAGAACATATGACATACCGGTAGATTTCGATGAAGATTACAAGACTTATTATTACGAAGGTGATCTTGACAATATTACAGATTTTACCGATACAGATTATTACTCCGATTGGTACGAAGAGAATCAATCATATGATTCAGACTACAGTAATGACAGCAGTTCGGATTGGAGTTCAGATGACTGGGACTCTGATACAACAGATTGGGACAGTGATTGGTAAATGAAAGCATATACATATATTCTAAGATGTAAAGACAATAGTTTATATACCGGTTGGACTACCGATCTTGAAAGAAGAGTCGAGGAACATAATTCAGGAACTAAAGGCGCCAAGTGTACTAAGGCAAGAAGACCATGCACACTGGTTTACTATGAAACATTCGAAGATGACGATACTCTAACAGCTAAACAAAAAGCAATGAAAAGAGAATGGGATATCAAACATAATCTGACAAAAAAAGAAAAAGAAGAACTTATAAGCAGGGAAAAAAATGATAAATGAATTTTTAAACAAATATAAAGATAGTCTCATACGTGAGGAGAAAATCATTAGAAAAAAAAGCACTGAAACTGATACTGAAGTAAGACGCCAGGAAAAATATGTTGAAATGATTTCAGCAGAACAAGAAGAACCGTTTTCAGCTTTTACTCCTCATGTTACAGATAAAAGAAAAACACTTGAAATAGAACAACAAAAAGAAAAACTTGAAGAATTAAAAGCACAACAGAATGAGCTTAATAACAGATTAGCTTTTTTAACTCAGGAAATAAATGATGTAGAAAAAGCCGAATCTGAACTGACACAAAAAGAAGAGACAATAAATAAATTAAAAGAAACGAGCAATACAGCAATAAATATAACGGGTAATCAGATAACTGATAATGCTCAAGCTGAAAAGAATATTACTACACAAAATCAATCAGAAAATACAAACAAGATAGATATAAATGATTTAAAGTTGGCCTGTTCTTTTCTCCCGGCAGATCCAATGAGAGCAAAACAAATAATTCAAAATTTTATAGATAAATATAATGGATAATCAAAACAATAAAAATCTGGACAGTTTAGTTGAAGCATGTAACAAGTACGATATCAGACTAACAACTGAGATGAAGGATCAATTCATAAAATATTACGATCATCTCATAGAAATAAATGAACATATGAATCTCACTGCAATAACACAGTGGGATGATGTTGTACTAAAACACTTCATTGATTCTATTTCTCTTTTAGGATATTTAAACAGTAAAGATAATTCCGGAGATGAAATATCCAAACTTTTTCAGAGTAAAATTAATAATAAAAAAGAAATAAAAGTTTTAGATCTTGGAACAGGAGCAGGCTTTCCCGGAATACCGCTTAAAATAGTTTGTCCCGAATTAAATTTAACACTTGCAGATTCATTAAATAAAAGAGTAAATTTTCTAAAGGAAATTATAACTCTGCTTGATCTAACAAAAACAGAAGCTATTCATGGAAGAGCTGAGGAACTTTCCAGAAAAAAAGAAATGAGAGAAAAATATGATCTCGTAGTTTCCAGAGCAGTTGCCAATGCTTCTACTCTTTGCGAATATTGTCTTCCATTTGTCAAACCCGGAGGATATTTTGTATCATACAAAACAGAATCTGTTGACGAAGAAGAAGCCAAAGCCAAAAATGCAATAAAGATACTTGGTGGAACAACCGAAAAAATATATCATTTCAATTTATATAACAGTGATATGGCAAGAAGCTTTCTTATTATTAAGAAAATAAACAATACACCAAAATCTTATCCAAGGAAAGCAGGACAACCATCAAAGGATCCGATTCAATAAGGTAATAAAATGACATATATAGAAGAAAATTATGATGTAGTAGTTGTAGGTGCAGGACATGCAGGGTGTGAAGCTGCACTTGCATCAGCAAGACTGGGATGTGAAACAATTTGTTTTACAGTGAGTATGGATTCGGTAGCATTAATGCCCTGTAATCCAAATATCGGCGGAACTTCAAAAGGACATCTTGTAAGAGAGATCGATGCGCTTGGAGGAGAGATGGCAAAAAATATAGATGCCACTTTTATCCAATCAAAAATGCTAAACGGATCAAAGGGTCCGGCTGTACATTCACTTAGAGCTCAGGCAGATAAAAAACAATACAGTATTCACATGCTTTCAACCATGCAATCACAGGAACATCTAACCTTGCGTCAGGCAGAAGTAAGTGAGATCATAACCAAAGATGGCAAGATAAGAGGAGTAAAAACTTTTTCAGGTGCAACCTATTATGCAAAAGCCGTAATACTTACAACAGGAACATATTTGGCAGCAAGATGTTTGTACGGAGATGTTATAGAATATACAGGACCTAACGGACTTAAAGCAGCAAATCATTTATCTGAATCATTAAGAGAACACGGAGTTAATCTGCTTCGATTCAAAACAGGTACTCCGGCAAGAATAGAAAGATCCTCCATAGATTTTTCAAAAATGGAAGAACAAAAAGGTGATGAAAGGATAATACCTTTTTCTTTTACAACAGATCCTGATTCAATTCAAAAAGAACAGGTCTCTTGCTATCTTACCTATACAAATGAAAAAACACATGAAATAATAAGATCTCATATAGATGAATCACCAATGTATTCCGGAGTTATCGAAGGAACCGGACCAAGATACTGCCCTTCTCTCGAAGATAAGGTAGTAAGATTTCCGGATAAAGAAAGACATCAATTATTCGTAGAACCCGAAGGATTATCTACGAGTGAAATGTATATAAGCGGAGCTTCATCATCAATGCCCGAAGCAGTTCAATACGAATTTTATAAATCTATTCCGGGACTGGAAAACGCAAAGATCACAAGAGCTGCTTATGCAATAGAATATGATTGTCTTGCATCCGGTCAATTAGAACCTTCCCTTGAATTTAAATCAATAAAAGGATTATTTTCAGCAGGACAATTTAACGGAAGCAGTGGATATGAAGAGGCCGGAGCGCAGGGACTTATAGCGGGAATAAACGCAGCAAGATTTATAACAGAAAAAGAACCTTTAGTATTGGATCGTTCACAAGGATATATAGGAGTACTTATTGATGATCTGGTAACAAAAGAAAATCATGAACCTTACAGAATGATGACTTCAAGAGCCGAGTACAGATTACTCTTAAGACAGGACAATGCAGACTTAAGGTTAACAGACATTGGTTATGAAATTGGTCTTATTTCAAAAAAAAGACATGATTGGGTTGTCGAAAAAAGAGAATTGATCAAAAAAGAAGTCGCAAGAGTAAGGACGGTAAATATAGGTTCCAACGATAAAACAAATTCACTTTTAAAGCAATACAATAGTATAGAAATCTCATCCGGAATGAAATTGGACGAACTAATAAGAAGACCGGAATTAAATTACGATCTTCTATCTCCCATCGATCCTGAAAGACCCGATCTTCCGGAAGAGGTCAGAATTCAAGTAAATATCCAAATAAAATATGAAGGATATATCACACGACAAATGAAACAGGTTGAGCATTTCAAAAAAATCGAAAGCAAGCTCATACCTGAAAAAGTCGACTACGATAAAGTACCATCACTCAGAATAGAAGCCAGACAAAAATTAAAAAATATAAGACCTAAAAATATAGGACAGGCTTCAAGAATTTTAGGTGTATCACCTGCAGATATTTCAGTCTTACTTGTATATCTCGAATCGGGAAAATATTTGGAAGAATAAAATAACAGACTCGCAAATATTTATCTTTAAATTTCAGATAAAATATTTGCGAGCCTGTTTTATTTACCCATACAAAATTCAGAAAAGATCCTGTCAGCAAGATCATCCTCTATCTGCTCTCCTATTATTCTTCCAAGTGAAGCATAAGCATCCAAAAGATCAATAGTGAGAAAATCTTCAGACATTTCGTTTTCTATAGAATCAAGTACAAGATCTATACTCTTAACAGAATTTAAAAGCTCATTCTTTTCTCTTTCTCCGGTAAGATAAAAATCATCATCTCCAAATGTTTTTCCTTTGAAAAATATTTCTTTGATCTTGTCACTTAATTCATCAAAACCATCTCTGTTTTTTGCAGAACAAACTATAAGAGAACCATCAAACTTATCTTCTATTTCTTTAATATTAAATTCCAGCTCAAGATCTGATTTATTGATCAAAACAATAACAGGTTTATCCGAATATTCATCAGAAGAAAAATAAGACAGTTGATCCTTGTCTTCATCAGAAAGAGGTTGCGATCCATCAATAAGATATAAAATAAGATCTGCTTCTTTCATAGATGAAAGGCTTTTTTCCACCCCTATCTTTTCCACAATGTCATTAGTTTCCCTTATACCGGCTGTATCTATAAGATGAAGCGAGATTCCACCTATCATAACATTCTCTTCTATCGTATCTCTTGTAGTACCGGGAATTTCTGTTACTATTGCTCTTTCTCTTTGTAAAAGTGAATTCAAGAGAGAAGATTTTCCGACATTCGGTTTTCCAACGATTGCTGTAATAATACCCTCTTTAATATAAACTCCTTCATCAAAAGAATCAGCAAGCTTTTTCATCTCATCTCTTAACCTGAGCAGTTTAATTTTTAGATCTTCCTGATATCCGGTCAGATCGTAATGCTCTGGATCATCTAAAGCCGCTTCGATATATGCAGTTTCATGAATTATTGCTTCCCTGAAATCTCCAACTTTCTTTTGAAGAACTCCTGAAAGCTGCATAAGTGCATTATCATGCGCTTTTTCATTTTCAGAAGAAATAAGATCCATTACAGCTTCAGCCTGAGTCAGATCTATCCTACCGTTTAAAAAAGCTCTTTTTGTAAATTCGCCCGGTTCAGAAGGTCTTATTCCAAGTGAAATAATAAGATCAAGGATCTCTCTTATTATATAAATACCACCGTGACAAGAGATTTCAACAACATCTTCCCTTGTATAAGTTCTAGGTGCTTTCATAACAGTAACCAACACTTCATCAACAACTTTTTTAACATTGTAGATATGTCCATAGTGGACAGTGTGAGTATCTGCATTTATAAGTTTATCTTTACCCTTGAAAATCTTATCAATTAAAGGGATTGCATCTTTTCCGCTTACCCTTATAACACCAATACCGGATGTTGATAATGGTGTTGATAAGCCAACAATCGTATCTTTTACTAAAATATTATCAACCATTTTTATACCAAGTAATAAAAGAAATCAACATACCAACAATTATTAACAGAAAATAATCAACCATTATTACGTTTGGAAGATGATCTTTTCTTCAGCTATAAATTAAGGAAACACTATAAAGTGTTTCCTTAATTTATATGATTTAAATTGTTATCTTTTAGGACTTACAACTATATGTCTTCTGGGTTCTTCACCCTCACTGTGAGTTGTTACTCCATGTTCATTTTGAAGAGCAAAATGAATGATCCTTCTCTCATAAGGATTCATAGGCTCAAGAGAAACAGGACGACGTGTCTTTCTAACCTTGAAAGCTACATTTTTTGCAAGTCTTTCAAGTGTTTCCTTACGTCTGCGTCTGTAATCTTCTGTGTCAACTTTAACCTTTGTATACTTCTCAACCTTACGATTAACTGCAAGATTTACAAGATACTGAAGAGAATCAAGTGTTGCTCCTCTCTTACCTATGATGATACCCATATCAGGTCCACTGAGTTCAAAAGAAAGAATACCTTCATTCTCGTCATATTCGGATTTGATACTTACATCAATGTCCATCGTTGCAAAAACATCTTTTAAGAACTTTACTGCAATTTCTTCAGCTTGTTTTCCGGTTTCGGGATCTCCAAGAGGTCCTTCATGTTCGGGCTTTTTAGGTGTATCATTTACAGCACTTTTTTCTTCTGTTTTTTGTGTTTCTGCTTTAACATTATCATTATTTACCGATTCGGATTTTTTCTCGACATTATCTTCTTTTTTCTCTTCATAAACATCCTTTGTTTCGGATTTTTCTTCTGAAGATTTGTTGGGATAAACCTTTATTACGGCATCTTTACTTCCCAGACCAAGGAATCCGCTGCTTCCCTTTTCAATTATTTCAAATTGAAGTTGATCTGACGTTATACCGAGTGAAACTGTTGCTGCAGTAATGGCATCATTAACAGTTTTACCCGTAAATTGCATTGCTTCCATTTAATACCCCTTTACTTTCTAGAATTTTTTTCATTATATTCTTTGACCATATTTGCTTTGCTGGCCATAGAACCTTTAGCTGCAGATTTTCTGAGTTCTGCTGCTTTATCAAGAGTATCGGCTTTGTCACTGCTTACAGTAGCTTTATCTGACATAGTAGCAGTATTTCTGGTGCTCATATTTGCAGCCTGCATCATACGCTCTCTTTGAATTCCGCGTTTTTCCTGCTTAGCTTTTGCTTTTTCCTTATTTTTTTCAATAATCTCATCAAGATCTATCTTCTCGAAATGCTTATTGAGAACTATCTGCTGAGCAGTACGGACTATAGCACCTGCTGTCCAATAAATTGAAAGACCTACGGGAACAGTAAATGAGAAGAATAATGTCATAAGCGGCATCAGAGTATTCATTGTCTTCATCTGCTTAGCCATTTGATCTGCATTATCACCTGTTGAAGCTGTAGGTGTCATTCTCATATTTATAACCTGAGAAAGATATGCAAGTATAGGTACAAGTACTGCTACAATGATTATTCCCCAGTTTTTCGCATCAGCCGACCATGAAGTCGTTATAAGATTAAAAGGAGTATCAGAGATATTAAGATTTATAAAATAGTTAACATCACTGAGTTTTTCCTGTGTTGATGCGATACTATCGGTAAGAGTGGGAAAAGCATCTGAAAGTGCCTTCCAACCGTTATCACCTAGTTTATAAAGGAAATCAATTATATAATTACTTACCTTTTCTGTATCCTCAGCCTTAAAATCAACAACAACCTGGACTTTATTGGCATCAAATACACTCTGCATCTTATCACGGAACCCGTCAATTTTTACAATTTCACTGACAAGTCCGCTAAAAATTGTTTTTACACTTCCGATATAAGCCGGAATGTTATAAAAGACTCTGTACAAAGCAAAAAGAATAGGCATCTGTATAAGCATATAAACACAGCTTCCCATAGGAGAAATGCCGTATTTATCATAGATCATCTGCGTTTCTTCCTGCATAGCCTGCATTGACTGCTGATCCTTTTTGCCCTTATACTTTTTCTGAACCGCACTTATCTCAGGCTGCATTTTTCTCGACAAAACCGAGAATTTCTGAGTTCTGTAGGTAATAGGGAACAGAACAAAATAAATAAAGATAGTAAAAATAAATATTACAAGAGCAACATTATCTATTCCGCAAAAATTGGAAAGGAAGGTATAAATACCATCCATGATAAAACCAAGAACTTTTGCTATAGGCCCAAGGATCGCTCCGTCATAAGCTGTTAAGAAAGTTCCGTACAAAATAATTCTCCTTCTTTAAGGAACGGGATCATACCCTCCCTTAGAAAACGGATTGCATCTGATTATCCTCCAAAGAGCAAGACCTCCACCCTTCAATGCTCCGTATTTCTCCACTGCATGCAGTCCGTATGTGGAACAAGTAGGATAATAAGGACATTTTTCTATCCTCATTGGAGAAATATATTTTCTGTATGATTTAATTAATAATATTAATAATTTTTTCATCATAACTTTAAGCTCTCCGTCCTGATCAATAAACTTCTAACATCCTAATGATCATTTTGATCATTTTTCAATATTTTTTGAAGACCGGAAAGGTGAAGCAGATTTTTTACCGTATTATGATAATCGATATCTTTACCTGCTGTCCTAACCAAAACTACCATATCCCAACCACTATGGAACATGTCTTCATGTAGTCTGTATGCTTCTCTTATCAGTCTCGCCAAATGATGTCTAACAACACTGTTTCCGACTTTTTTACTTACCGAGATACCTAATCTGTTTCTTTCGGTACCATTAGGCAAAACATATAAAACAAAGTACCTGTTCGCCTTTGATCTTCCCTTGTTATATATCCTTTTAAAATCGTCATTTTTCTTAAGTGATTCACTAAATTTCATAATAATAAAATAGACCACAAAAAAGTGGTCTTAAAAATTACGCTGATAATACTTTTCTTCCCTTAGCTCTTCTGGCTGCCAATACTTTACGACCACCCTTTGTACTCATTCTTGAACGAAAGCCATGAACTTTAGCGCGCTGACGCTTCTTAGGCTGAAATGTCATCTTCATATCAATCTACCTCCTTATATTCTAATTATTCTAAAAAATATTCATTTTTAGGCGAACACGAAAATAATTATAATAAGATTTTATAATAAAGTCAAGAAAAATAAGCAAACATAATAAGAAATCTATATATATTTTGAATTTTATCCATAAAAAAATATATTTATA
>JAILKW010000349.1 GCA_024693455.1 Lachnospiraceae bacterium | reverse complement strand
ATGATATCACTACTGTTTTCGACCATGGCATTATATTCAGGCGTTTCTTTAAATAAATCTATTATTTTTTCCAAAACAACATCATCATATTCAAGAACATTACGGGAATATCTTTGAGTCACTTTTCGAAGGCTGAGTATTACGTTAACTCTGTCTTTTTCCGTAATTTGTTCTCCCGTTTTTATATTAACTCCCACGATCACAAACATTGCTTCAAGCACATCCAAAAGGGACTCGTACAGTTCCTTATCTGCCTCATATTTAGCGATTTCAAATATAGTTTCCGGTTTTTTCCCCGATTCCAGATCACTTTTCATCTTTTCACAGGTTACAAGGAGATCTGCTGCCCTTTGCTCCATGGCCTGCTTTTGCTTTACGGTAGTAACAGGGTGTAAAAGGAACTCATTTCCTCTTACCTTTACAACCTTTGCATTTCCGGACTTATATATCCTGTATGCATTTTTTGCGATCATATGAAAAATAAAGAAACCCGGATTCAAACCTATCCTGACGCAAGATTCTTCTGTCTTAGCCCAATGTCTGTCGTAAACCGCTTCCCTTCTTCTTCTTCTTCCGAAATAGTATTCGTTGGAACCTATTCCGTCAGCTTCAATATTTATTTTTTTAATACGTTCACAAATATCAAGCTCCTCCAAACCCAGCTTGAACTTATCTCCCGCTTCATTGTATTTGCGAACATCTTCCTTTGTTGCTTTTTTTCTTTTCTTAAGCTGCTCATATCCCTTATATGCAAGTTGCAGCTCATTTCTTTTTGCTATAGGGGAACCTGACAATCCCTTATCCAGTTCATCTGTGATGGCCGGTATGATAAGTATATCTTCGTCTGAAAGATTTTCTCTCGCGAGCCTTCGAAGATATAAAAAAAGTGACATAAATGCTATGGGATCATTTCCGAAAACCCCTTCAAAGGAATAATACTTTGATGATCTGATAACGAGTATAACGGCCTTTATACTTCCTTCTTTTTCATATATCATACTCATATCGGGATCATATTTTTCCCATTCAACAGGATATTCGATCGGAGAAGGAACACGACTGTTTAATACCGCTTTCTCAAAATCACTTTTCTGTTCATCCGTTATATAGCGCAGTTGGAAACAATGTCTTGCCTCTTCTTCACTCAGTAAATCCTCTTCCCGCTTCAGATCAAAGGCATTTACGCTGAAAATATGTCCGGGTATTGTTTCTATATCAAAATTGGCATATGTGAAGTAGTCCTCTTTAAGTCTCTCCTCTTTTGGATACTCACTGAAGGTGCCTTGAAGCAATCCTATAGCCCTTGCTGCTTCCACCCTGTTCCATACGATATCACTTCCGTACTCCGTAATACCATAATTCTTTGTGAGCGCTACCCAGGCTATCTCCTGCCATTGATACTTTACCCTGACCAGCACTATCCCAACCAGTTTTCCTGTTTCTATTACACCGTCAAAAGTTGCAACACAAAAGAGCTTGCCCCTCTCAAGCTCTTCCATAAATATTCCCGGTATAAGCGGTGTAAACACGTCCAAATTGTTTTTATCTACCAGTACCTCATGAAGCATGTTTATCCCTCCGTTTCGTTGATCCTCCTTAAGAGTCTGCTTCTTCTGTCCGCCTCTTTTACGATCGATGACAGCTTAGCTCCCCCTCTGACTCTTTTATTGTTGATCAAAAATCTCACGAACACAATGACATACAAAACCGGAAGAGTAATGATTGCTTTTGAAGCCTTTGGATAATACAGCTTAGTCTGGTGATGAAACTCCTTTACCAGTGCCATAAATCCCGTATTTTTCATGGCAACCATTCTTTCATCATCCGGTTTCCCGTTCCTTTCGGTATCTATTATGTCATACAGAAAGTCCTCGCATATTTTTTCATCTGCCAGAGCACAAAACGTCCCTCCGGCGTATATAATTTTATCATTATCTATATTAAGAGTACAACCATTTTCTCTTTTTAGTCCCAGATATCTTATACATGTGGAAGTAACAACCGACAAAAAACCCTTTTGTCCGCATTTTTCCACATCCGAAAGGAAATTCTTTATCTGATCCTCCTTAACATCTCTGTTCCAAAACGCAACCCAGTCACATAAAAGCTTAAGACCGAAGCCATGTCTGTAAAAATCCATCATCATATGGAGTAAAAGATGAAATGCCAGTCTGTCATCAAATAACATCGGAAGTTCTATTCCAAGCACCTTTTCATGTAAAATATCTTCTTCCCTTAAAATATACCGTTTATTTATATAATCATTAAAACCTTTGTCATCAAAGGGTTCAACAAGGATCGTGTGCAGCTCAAGCACGTGATTATCAGGTGTTCCCCATACCTCATGATGATTTGCATTGTATTCCTTTTCGGTTCTTTTAAATCCGGCTTCTATAAGGACGGACTCCGCTTTTTTCACGTTTTCGGGATCTGCAAGCAAAATATCGATGTCCTTTGACCTTCTTGATTCAGGCACTGGATAGAATCTTGCTATGGAAGCTCCCTTTAAAATTACGGCATTTATGCCCTCTTTTTTAAAAAGCGAAGTTATCCTTCTTGCTGTCATCGAAAGATTGAAAAAATCCGAAGCTGTGGTCTTTACGGAGGCCTCCAAAATTTCCCGTTCTTCTCCGGATAAATCCTCTTCTTTGATCTTCTTATATATTACAGGCAATATTCCATGATGCAGCGCTATTGAAAACACTTCTTTAATATCATAGCCTGCTGCCTTTTTTTCTGTTTTATTATCAGAAAAAGATCCGGTTATTAACTCCAATAACCGGATCTCGTTTTTTGAAAAAATATTATTCATTATTCAACCGCTTTTATTATAGATCTTTTGACAAGTTCCTCAGAAGCTTCACGAATATGCCTTTCCATAAGACCTTCGGGATCTTCATATTCCTGCCTGGCTACTTCTATCACTTCTGATACAGTAGCGGGAGTTTCGAACTGTTTCCAGATAAAAGTATACGTTTCATTAAATGAAATCATACTGTTTTCCAGATCACCCACATCTCCGACAGGAACAAGTACATACTCCTCACCGATCTCCCTAAGTATGAAATCCGATGATGTAACGTATTTGGGCTCCGCCATTTAAAAGTTCTCCTTATGAATGATTGGATGTACCGTCAATGTATCCATGATGACTCCATGTACGGCTGCTTGAGCTTAAGGATGTTCTCCAATAAATAAGACTCTTTGTGTTTGTAAGCTGCGATATAGGCATAACGGTCGTATAGTTGCCATCTGTATACAGTGTGCAGGGACGATCACCAATTCCATCAGTTTGAGTCTCAATCATCTCAACAGGTACACCGTTATCGTCAAGCTTGATCTGATAATGACTTGAATCACCGCAAAATGCAGCACGATGTGTATCCCCGGGATTAAACTGATCTGATACAGTGTCCTTTTTTGCTTCTTCCGGAATAGTACATTTAACATTCCAACATGCTGCTACATATTCATTTGCAACAAACTTTTCTACTTCAGCCATAGGCTGTATCCATTTTTTCATAATTCCTCCCTATACTTCACATAATTTTCATCCATGAAAATTATATACCCTTATAAATTATATTTCTATTGCATATATTACAAAATTTTACACTTTTATAACAAAATATACAAAAATAGCACAAGAAAACTAATATTATTTATAATAGTTTCCTTGTGCTTTTAATTTTTATGCAAGATATCCTCTTGAAGGATTCATAAGTATCGTTTCTATAACATCATTTCTTCCGTAGGTAAGACCCGCCGCCATTTTCTGGGTATTTTTCATAAGAGGTGCGGATTTATCCTGTTTTGCCACCTCCAAAAAACTCCCGTAAAGTTTTTTCATAAGCCTTTCCGCTATTAAAATGCCTTCTCTGTCCCGTTTATAAAGACAACTTGTAAGCGATCTTTCGCAGAAATCGTAGATAGAAAACAGATTTTTGGATATCTCATATTTAAAATCAAGATCATCCTTTAAATGCCTTAGCACCTTAGTGGCATGACGTATGCTCTCCTTTACACTTTCATTTACGGTACCACACTCTTCAAATGCCTTTTTAGCATCATCAGTATAAGTAAAAAATATATCGTAAAGGACCACTATCAGTTCACTGGCATTAGATGTTGTTATCCTGCGTGTAAACGCCTGTTTAGTGCTTTGATCCACCTGTTATCTCCTTAACCCAAGAGTTGAAGCGCCATCTGAGGAATCTCATTTGCCTGTGAAAGCGCTGATGTTCCTGCCTGCTGTAATACATTATACTTTGTGAATTCCGTCATTTCTTCTGCCATGTCAACGTCCTTAAGACGGGTTATCGCGGATGTGACATTTTCATGAGTCGTATCAAGTGCTGCTACAGAATGATCAAGTCTGTTTGAATATGCACCGATATTTGCCCTTGTCTGACTTATCTTGTCAAGAGCTGCATCATATTTTGCTATAGCTTTGTCAGCTCCACCCATTTTTCTTACATCAATATCATCTATATAAAGACTTTTTGTATCCATTGCGGGAATCTTGACTGCTATACGCTGACCTTCATTCGCTCCGATCTGAAGATCCATAGGACCTATATCTGTAACTTCAAGATCAATATCTCCCGTATATCCTGCTTCTGCCATGAAAGATATCTCAAAACCTTCATTGTCGGTTATGACCATCTTATTTCCTTCCATACTTACAGTTGCCTGAGTATGATCCTTAAACTGGGAACTGCTTGACTTATCGAGTGTTACAGAAGCATCTTCACCCTGCGATTTTACACCGGCAGCATCCATACCGAACTCACTTGCCAGATCCTTGTTGTTAAAAGAAATATAGGTTTTGGCTTCTACTCCGTATTCCATAGATGTTACTTTAAGAGGTGTGGCATTCGGATCATCTGATATAGTACATCCGCCTATTTCAGCTCCCTGTCTGATCTTTTCATAAACATCATCCTTACTCATACCCTTTTTAAGTTCTATGGGATAACCGTTTATTTCCATTCTTCCGTCATGTTGTATAGTATCCGGAATACCTGAAGGGATTTCAGCCTCAGCCTGCTTAGCTGCCGCATCGATCTTAAATTTATAATTACCCTCTTCCACCGTTGAGGAAATCTGTGGTCTTGTCACATGCTCAGTATAAACCCTGTTGTCCAAAGAACCGTCAAGAAGGGATTTGGTATTGAACTCTGTAGATGATGATACCCTGTCAATCTCCTGTGTAAGAGAATCGATCTCATCCTGGATGGCCTGCTTATCATCCTGGGTATTTGTATCGTTTGCTGCCTGAACGGAAAGCTCACGCATACGCTGGATCATAAGTGTGATCTCGTTCATAGCTCCGTCTGCGGTATCGAGTACACTCATACCGTCCGATGCATTGCTGGAAGCCCTGTCAAGACCGTCGATCTGGGCATTCATCTTATTTGAAATAGCCACTCCCGAGGGATTATCCCATGAGTGGTTAAGTTTGAAACCTGAAGACAGACGCTCCATAGAAAATGAGAGCGATTTTTCTGTACGAAGTAAGTGCTTATTAGTGATAACTGCAGAAATATTATTATTTATCTTCATAAAGTACACCTCAATATAAGGGGTGCATCCGTGCTGTGATACGATGACATCCTTGTCACCGAAAAATTATCTTCGTAATAGTTATCGGCCGTTTTTGAAAAAACTAAACCCCCGATCACATTAAATCTGCCATTAATGAAATTAGACTTCTGGCCATGCCATATAGTTTTCTTGTCTGCACGCTGCTATGCTCCTGTAAAGGCTCACTTCTGTCTATTTCAAAACCCGCTGCCTCGTCACTTGTATATGTAAAAACATCATTTGCATCAATTCCTTTATCGGCTTTCACGGAAAGTGTGACCTCTCCACCGCCAAGAGCCTCTTCGAGTGCTGAGGCTATTAGAGGAAGCTGCTGTGATATACGCTCTATTGTATCGGCTCTTTCCAGCCTTATCTCTCCCGATGCACCCTTCTCATCTGCCTTTAAGGATGCGCGCATTGCTCCTACACTCGGCATATCGAGAGCAATATCTACAAGACCTTTTTCTTCTTCTTTTCCGCGTACTATTTTAAGTGACATATTTCCCATCTGATCCGAAACCATTATGGGAACGGCGTAAGTTTCTTCTTTTCGTGAAAAACCGTTAAGTGTATGAAGCTGCATAACGCTTTGTTTTAACTCTCTGAGCCTTACACTGTTTACGTTTCCGTCAGTTAAAAGAGCTTTTCTTAAAACGTTTTCTGCCGTTTCTTCCAGCTTTCTTTGCGCTTTTGCCATATCTTCAGGTGTCTTAACGGCTTCTCCGAACTCCCTTACGACATCTTCCATCATATCGTCAAACGCCGATTCAAGTCCTCCCTCAATAGCTTCATTGATCTCATCCTGTAATCCGTCATAGGTCTTTCGCTCTCCGCCTCTTCCGAACAGTTTTTGATACATGGCATTTCTGTCGGATATCATCTGCTGCATCATTTGAAGATTTTCTGCTGTTCCCGGAAGATCAAATCTGCGTATCGCGGCCAAAACCTTATCTTCGGATGCAACTGCCTCCTGAAGGATCCTTATATTTTCCGCATTTTCCTTTCTTTTCAGCTCTTCGTCAGCATCATTTCTCTCATCATTTTGCATTTCTTCGAGAGCGGTTGCCATCTGATCGGGAGAAAGATCAAGATAATTGTCTTCTCCGTCAAACGCAGCAAGTTTTTCGGGTGTAACTATCTTTTTGGCATCATCCATCCTTCGGGTTTCGAATGCCATTGCTATCTGCTCGGTTATGGAAAGTACACTTCTGTCAAAACCGTTGTTTAAACCTGTTTCATCATCGACTGTGTATTCCCTTCCGCTGTGCTTATCACTTCGAATGGCTGTCATCAGATTTCTCATCGTGACTTCACTGCCCTGATATAAAAGAGCACCTATGGGAGCACCGTCTGCCTCAACTACCTGATGCATCATGCGATACATTCCGATGAAACTTTCCCTCTCCTCACTTGTAAAAGCGTCATTTTGCTCCATTTTCCAGAGGAACTTCGCAAAATCCTCACTATCATTTTCAGCAGAACCTACTCCCCGGATCTCATCTATGTCTTCCTGAAGCTTGGAAAGCGGGATATCAAGAGGATTTTCACCACGCTTAATAAGCTCCGTAACTACTGCCGGCGTCATTGTCTTAAACAGCTTTTGAACTGCGCTGTCAGCTTCTTTTACATTAAGTACCGACTCCCTGTTTATCTCTTTTTGATTATATCCGAGGATCCTGACTGCTCTTTGGTTCCCTTCATTTTCCTCAAGTCCTATATCACTTAATATATCATTTACATTACGAAAGGCTTTTTTCATTGAATCACCAAGATCTCTTCTTACCTCGGTCCTCATTGTATCGTATCTTTCGCTTACCTTTGCAAATGTATCCGAAAGTGCCTTACCTTCCTCATAGAGCTTTTCCACCGTCACCTGTTTGATATCGGGGAAATGGCCCATAAGTACGGCCGGCATCTCATAAAGTTCTTTTAACTTATTTTCCGTCTCATCAAAAAGGTTCATCTTATCTTCTAAGGTAAGTCCGTCGGAAAAATCAATATTATCCTCATTTAATGAGATAAGAGTTGAACCAAGGCTCTGTTCAAGTTCCTTTAAACCGTCAACCAATTCAGACAAAGAAGCAGTATCTATCTCCATTCCCTTGCGAATCAATGAGATATTTGCCTCTACACTCATCATTAGGCGGATTTCTTCTACTTGTCTTGCTGACTTTACAGTATCTAAACTGCTGCCTTCGTACTTTTCAATAAGAGCCTTTGTGTCTGATGAATTAAAATCCTCATATACATTTCTTGCAACATCCATCTTTGAAAAACCCGAAATAAGAGTTGCATCCTTTGGTGAATCACCAACCAACAAGGCGTCGTTTATGCGTGAAAGCACTTCTTTGGGTGTATTTTCTATAGAAGCATCTTTCACCTTCTCAAGGTAAATGAGATTTTCTTCAGTCATGGGAATATCTTCTTTTATAAGCCACTTTGCCCTGTCGAGCTGCTCGTCACTTACTTCAAGTCCTGCTTTTTCTATTATATCCTCTATCTGCGGACGCATTTCTTCAAAACTCTCGTCTGTAACCTCAGTACCCCTAATATGACCGGATCCACTGCCGTAAACACCGGCAAATAGATTGTCTGCGGTTGGCATACGGTCATTTTTCATCATAAAAGAAATCTGATCGTCTGATAGGGTATCGGGAAGTTCAGCTGCCTTTGCAAGTACCTGTTTTGCTGCGGCTGCTCCCGCCTCCGAGCCTGCCATCTGCTCCAAAGCTTCATCCGAAATATCTCCGGTCATTGAAATATCGGCTCCGCCTTTTGCAAGCTGCAGC
>JAILKW010000348.1 GCA_024693455.1 Lachnospiraceae bacterium | reverse complement strand
ACAGTCCCAACAGATTTTTATCCGCACTTAATAAACGCGAGGGTGATAAAGACGGAAAATCTTATTACGCCATATTCTATGAAAGCAATGGATGGTGGGGAGATCGTACAGACAGAAATACCCATCTTTATAAGCTTCAGTCCGTATTTACCTTTGACGTAAAATAATATGAAGGGAGAGAGATTATGGAAATCAAAAAACATAACAGCGCTGCAGATAAGCTGCGAAGCCAAAGCGGCGCTTCCCTTCTTATTGCTATGGTAATTTTCCTGGTGGCATGTTTTGTTTCTACCGTTATCATAAGTGCAGCATTTACCTCAGCAAAACGAACATATGACGACAAGGGAGAAAAGGAGAGCTATCTTGCGATCAATTCCGCCGGAAGATTTATTTCAGAGAGTATAAAGAATTCTTCGGTAGAAAGAATATCGGAGAGTGTAGATTCAGGTGAACCCGTTCTGAGTTATAAAGGTAAAGGTAAGCTGGGTGCAGTGCTCGCTCCTATGGTGGAAGAAGTAGATAAGCTTCAGGACAGTAGTTCAAAAACTTTTGGTCTGGATATTTCTGTTAGTCAGGATCTGGTTTCAGGTTGTGCGGTGGAACTTACGATGCATGTCGGAGATGATGATGAATCCGAAGAATACTACAGGATAAACGGTACGATAAAGTCAGAAGATGTGTCTAATATGCATAAGATTTATTTTACAGCATGGATACCTACATCATCATCGGATACAGAAGAGACAAGTACAACGTCAGGTTCCGTTATCACAGTGAAAAGGAAACTTAAATGGAGTAAGGTAGAACTCACCACACATGACGGTACAACGGAAGGTTAATAAAGGGTATGATAAAAAGGTATAAAATACTCAAAGAAAAAATTAAAAAAAGACTGTCTTTAAACAAGGGTGAAACTATAGCAGAGACTCTTATCGCAACACTTATTGTTACCCTTTCTCTTACCATGCTTGCGGGTGCTATTGTGTCAGCTGCAAAGCTGAATAACACCGTTCGGGATGAGGATTCAACTTTTACACAAAGCGAGGTCAGTAGTTCAGGAAGTGTTACAGTAAAGCTTATGAAAGGCAACACCGAGGCGGCAATAAATGTAGTTAATGTTGACATTTACGGTACGGATAATGGGACATATTATGAGTATAAAGATTAGCAGATTAAAAAAATTCGTTAAGAAGCTCAAAAATAAAAAAGGAATGAGTCTCGCCGAGACTCTTCTTGCCATGCTCATAATACTGATCGTTACCGGTACTGTCACAAACAGTATTAAGCTTGCTGTTAACAATTATAACAGGTCTATGATCCGATCCGAGGCAAAGATACTTTATTCCACATTATCAAGTATAATCACGAATGAGCTTGATAACACGGGAACAATAACTCTTGGAGATTCTTCCGACGGATATTATGATGTTATAGGTTTTTTTTCAAAAACCTATGCACTTGATTATTCCCAGACAGGGACTCTTGATGAAAGAGATAAACTGAGCAGATTTTATTCCGTGTCTGTTGATAATAACGGAAATATCACAGGGGAAATACCTTACGGACAATTAATGCTCGGCATAAAAAAAGACGGAAAGATAATTGCAAATTCACTGATAGGAACTGCTTCGTACACCACATATGATTTAGGTGCAAAAGTAAGCGTTGCCTACAGTAAGACAAGAAATACTTTTCGTGTAAATTTAGAAGTATCGGATCATAAGGATTATACTTTAAGTCACAGCTTTGATGTTATTCCGCTAAATAAACCAAGAGTTATATAGCAGATTATCATTATCCGGTTGTTGGATAAGATATAGTATGCTATATTAAGATGATTCTTTTTAGAATGATCAGGACTTTTGGGAGGAAGAAATTTAATGTACCAGGATGATATTGTTCTTTGCGGAGCAAGTGCATATACAAAAAAATATTATCTCAGTGAGGATTTTGAGGGATTGCCCGACAGCATCAAAGAAGAGCTTCAGATAATGTGTGTTTTATTTACCGAAGATATCGGAGGAACACTTGAACTTATATTTGATGAAGAAGGCAATCTTTCTTTTAAAACGGATGCGGATGAAGGAGATCTTTTATATGACGATATAGGAAGTGTGCTTAAGGTGAAGCAGCTCCGGGTTGATAAGAAGGATCTTCTTGAGTCTCTGGAGATGTATTACCGTGTCTTTTTCCTTGGGGAGGAAGTTGATAATGAATGAAATAATACATCCTCTTAAAATTGGAGATGTGACTCTTTCAAACAATATTGTTCTTGCACCTATGGCAGGCGTTTCCGACCTGCCTTTTCGTATTTTATGCAGAGAAATGGGAGCCGGAATGTGCTGTATGGAAATGGTAAGTGCAAAAGCGATCCATTATAAAAACAAGGGGACATGGGAACTTATGAAGATAGATCCCACAGAGAATATGGTTTCCCTTCAGCTCTTCGGAAGTGATCCAGAGTGCATGGGTGAGGCAGCAGGTACGATTTCGGATTTGGAGAATAAGATAGTCGATATCAATATGGGCTGTCCGGTTCCAAAAGTGGTTAATAACGGAGACGGATCTTCTCTAATGAAAAATCCGGC
>JAILKW010000347.1 GCA_024693455.1 Lachnospiraceae bacterium | reverse complement strand
GATGGGTATATCGAATTTCTTGGCAAAAGCAAAATCTCTGTCATCATGAGCAGGAACACACATGATAGCTCCGGTTCCGTAATCAGCAAGTACGTAATCAGACAACCAAATAGGTACCTTTGCCCCGTTTATAGGGTTAATTGCATAAGCGCCGGTAAATACACCTGTTTTTTCTTTGTCCTGAAGGCGATCAACCGATGACTTAAGGGATGTCTGGTAAATATAATCCTCAACCGCACTCTTTTGGTCTTCACTTGCGATCTTTGATGCGAGTTCATGCTCGGGAGCAAGTACCATAAAGGTAGCTCCGTGTAAAGTATCGGGACGAGTTGTATAAACAGTTATAGTTTCGTCTCTTCCGTCAAGTTTAAAATCAACCTCAGCACCATGACTCTTTCCTATCCAGTCGGTCTGCATCTTTTTAACCTTTTCGGGCCAGTCAAGAGTATCAAGATCAGCAAGAAGTCTGTCTGCATATTCCGTGATCTTAAGCATCCACTGATTAAGATTTTTCTTTGTAACGTCAGCTCCGCAACGCTCACATTTACCGTTTACAACTTCTTCGTTTGCAAGTCCTGTCTTACAGGAAGGACACCAGTTGATCGGCATCTGTTTCTGGTAAGCAAGTCCTTTCTTAAACATCTGTACAAATATCCACTGAGTCCACTTATAAAAACCGGGATCTGTGGTATTAACTTCCATGTCCCAGTCATATATAGCTGAAATCTGTTTGATCTGTTTTCTGATATTGTTTACATTATCTTCTGTAGATTTTGCGGGATGAACGCCCATTTTGATCGCGTAATTTTCCGCAGGAAGACCGAAAGCATCCCATCCCATGGGATGAATTATATATTTTCCGTGCATGAGCTTATATCTGCTCCACACATCCGAGATTACATATCCTCTCCAATGTCCCACATGAAGTCCGTTACCGGAAGGATACGGAAACATATCAAGACAGTAATACTTTTCTTTTTTTCCGTCATTAACATTAACAGGTTTTTCTTCCCAGATTTTGCGCCATTTATTTTCAATGGCACTGTGATTATAGGATGTGTTCATCTCGTAATTCCTCCAAACTAATAATTAGAAAATCTGTGTGTATTTCGATAAGCTTTTATAAAAATTCATAATAAAAGTTATCGGTCCGCACACAGATTTTAGTGTAGCACATTGATAAATAATTATCAATGAAACGATAAAAAAAGACTGCCTACGATCGTAAGCAGTCTTTTTATCAAATTCCGTTATAAGATAATGTATCTTACTCTTCCCACTTCCAGTTAGCAACTTCAGGAAGATCCTCACCATACTGATGGATGTACTGCTTGTGCTCTACAAGCTTGTCACTCATCTTCTGATAGAGATATGCGCCTCTGTTGCCAAGTACGGGAAGATGCTTAAGAGCTTCCATAACAAGATGGAAACGATCAACATCATTCTGTACACGGACATCGAAAGGTGTTGTGATAGTACCCTCTTCTTTGTATCCGCGTACATGTACGTGACGGTTGTTATGACGACGATATGTAAGCTCATGAATAAGGCTTGTATATCCGTGGAATGCGAATATAACAGGCTTATCCTGTGTGAAGAGCAGATCATACTCAGCATCTGTAAGTCCGTGAGGATGCTCGTTTGCAGGCTGAAGCTTGAAGAGATCGACTACGTTGATGAAACGAACTTTGATCTCGGGAAGCTCCTTGTTAAGTATTGAAACTGCAGCAAGTGCCTCAAGTGTAGGAGTCTCACCTGCACATGCAAATACGATATCGGGCTCCTGTCCCTGGTCATTGGATGCCCAATCCCAGATACCGATACCCTGTGTACAATGCTTAACAGCCTCAGGCATTGAGAGCCACTGAGGTCTGGGATGCTTGCTGGCAACGATAACGTTTACATAGTTACGGCTGCGTACACAGTGATCGAAGCATGAAAGGAGGCAGTTAGCATCCGGCGGAAGATAAAGACGAACAACGTCTGCCTTCTTATTAGCGATATGATCCATGAATCCGGGATCCTGATGTGTGAATCCGTTGTGATCCTGCTGCCAAACTGTAGATGCCATGATAAGGTTAAGAGATGCGATCTGCTCTCTCCAGGGAAGCTGATTGCAAACCTTGAGCCATTTAGCATGCTGTGCAGCCATTGAATCTATGATACGTGCAAATGCTTCATATGTAGCGAAGAATCCGTGACGACCTGTAAGGAGGTATCCCTCAAGCCAGCCTTCGCACATATGCTCTGAAAGCATCGAATCCATAACACGTCCGTCTGCTGAAAGGAAGTCATCTGTATCATATTTTTCAGCGTTCCAATCGCGGTTTTCAACCTCAAATACAGACTGAAGACGGTTAGAATTTGTCTCGTCAGGTCCAAAGATACGGAAGTTCTTTGAATCAGCATTGAGCTTAAAGATATCACGAACAAACTTACCGAGTTCGATCATATCCTGACCATCAACTTCTCCGTGTCCCTTGGTATCAAGTGCATAATCCCTGAAATCAGGAAGACGAAGGTCACGAAGTAAAAGACCACCGTTACCATGAGGATTTGCACCTATCCTTGAATCACCCTTCGGGCAAAGCTCTTTGATCTCGGGAAGAATACGTCCGTTCTCATCAAAAAGTTCTTCTGCATGATAGCTGCGAAGCCACTCTTCCAATATCTTAAGATGCTCCTCACCCTTTTCCATGGAAATGGGAACCTGATGAGCAAGATAATTGTCCTCGATCCTCTGTCCGTCAACTACCTTGGGACCTGTCCATCCCTTGGGAGTACGAAGAACGATAAGAGGCCATACAGGACGTGTAGAATCATTGTTATCACGAGCATTCTTCTGGATAGCCTTAATCTCTTCGATAACCTTATCCATAGTCTCTGCCATCTTACGATGCATATCCATGGGCTCGTTGCCTTCTACGAAGTAAGGCTCCCAGCCACAGCCATGGAAGAAATCAACGATTTCCTGATGGCTCATACGTGCAAAGATTGTAGGATTGGCGATCTTGTATCCGTTAAGATGAAGGATAGGAAGAACCGCACCGTCTGAAACAGGATTAAGGAACTTATTGCTCTGCCATGAAGTTGCAAGAGGGCCTGTCTCAGCTTCACCATCACCAACAGTAACGGCTGCAATAAGATCGGGATTGTCAAATACAGCACCAAAGGCATGAGCTATACCGTAGCCAAGCTCACCACCCTCATTGATAGAACCGGGTGTCTCGGGAGCACAATGGCTGGGAACTCCGCCGGGGAATGAGAACTGCTTGAAAAGCTTAGCCATTCCGTCTTCATCTTCGGAAACATTGGGATAAACCTCTGAATATGTTCCGTCAATGTAATCATTGGCAATGTAGAAATTTCCGCCGTGTCCGGGACCTGATAAAAGAATAAGGTCAAGGTCATAACGCTTAATAGCACGGTTAAGATGTGTAAACACAAAGTTCTGTCCGGGAACAGTCCCCCAATGTCCCACTATTTTCTTCTTTATCATATCAAGAGTCAAAGGCTTCTTAAGAAGCGGATTCTCCAATAGATAAAGCTGTCCAGCCGAAAGATAATTTACTGCTCTGAAATACTTGTCCATTTTTGCAAGCAGTTCGTCAGTAATGGGTCCTTTTTCTTCGCAAGGTACCCCTGTTGTCACATCTGCCATTTACTTCTCCTTTCATATATATGAGTTGTTTTTTATTACCTTTTCACATCATAACACTATATAGAACGTTTTTCAATAATTATTTTATGATAATTTAAAACATTTTAGTGTTTTATAAAGTATTTTATTTATTTTTGTAATAATTTCATAACAATATCATGATCGAGCCAATAAAAAGTAACATATGTGGCATTGTGTTTTTATATTCTTTAGTTTAAAATATAACAGATTTTAAGTCTATATTGACGTTTGAGGGAGGAAATCATGGAAAAAAGAAGTTCATTTAAAGGATCTTTGGGATTCGTCCTGGCCGCTGCCGGTTCTGCCGTCGGCCTTGGAAACATATGGCGTTTCCCTTATTTGGCAGCAAAAGACGGAGGAGGACTTTTCCTTATTGTATACCTCATCCTGGCTGTTACATTCGGATATACTCTTCTTACATCTGAAATTGCAA
This sequence comes from Lachnospiraceae bacterium, assembly GCA_024693455.1. Classification (GTDB taxonomy): domain Bacteria; phylum Bacillota; class Clostridia; order Lachnospirales; family Lachnospiraceae; genus Weimeria. The sequence goes on along the minus strand of JAILKW010000347.1, from coordinate 10,034 downwards.
TAGGAAGGAATACAAAACAAAGCCCGCTTACTGCTTATAAAAAACTTTCCGAAAAATTCAAATGGGTAGGATGGCTTGCATGTCTCGTTCCAATGATCATCATGCCTTACTATTGTGTTATCGGTGGATGGGTACTTAAATACTTCATCACCTTCCTTACCGGCTCAGGTGTTGATGCAGCTTCAGATTCATTTTTTACCGGATTTATAACGAACCCCACCGAATCTATCATGGCAACAGTAATCTTTTTCTTGCTCTGTGCCATCATAGTTATCGGAGGTGTAAATAAAGGAATAGAAAGAGCATCCGGTATAATAATGCCAACACTTGTTATCTTTGTTATTATTATTGCAATCTTCTCAATAACGATCTCAAATGAAGATAATGATGTAACAAGAACCGGATTTGAAGGACTTAAGATTCTTTTCATACCTAATTTTGACGGTTTGACAATAGGTAAATTTGCTACCATTGTTTTGGACGCTATGGGACAGCTCTTCTTTTCACTGAGTATAGCCATGGGAATTATGGTTGCTTACGGTTCTTACGTTTCGGATGATTCAAACCTTGGAAAATCCATTAACCAGATTGAGATCTTCGATACTGCCATCGCTATTCTTGCAGGTGTTATGATAATTCCCGCTGTATATGTATTCCAGGGAGAAGAAGGACTTGCGGCATCCGGTCCCGGACTTATGTTTGTTTCTCTTCCAAAAGTTTTCGCGCAACTTGGAATATTCGGACAGATCATAGGTGCATTGTTTTTTGCCATGGTGCTTTTTGCCGCACTTACGAGTGCTGTTTCAATTATGGAAGCCGTTGTATCAAGCTTCTGCGATGCATTTAAAATCGAAAGAAAAAAAGCCGTTAACATTGATACCATTATTACATTGATATTAAGTGTTGTCGTTTGTCTCGGCTATAATGTATTGTACTTTGAACTTAAACTTCCCAACGGATCGGTAGGACAGATCCTTGATATCATGGATTATATAAGCAATTATATTTTCATGCCGATCATTGCTTTCGCAACCTGTATTTTGATCGGATACGTAATAAAACCGCAATTCATAATCAATGAAGTTGAGAAAAACGGAAGCCGGTTCAGCAGAAAAGGACTCTATGTAATAATGATAAAATTCATAGCTCCGGTAATGCTTGCCATTCTCTTCCTTCAGTCATTCTCGCTTTTCGGTTAAACCTTAATTGCATAAATAAAACGGGTAGGAAATATCCTGCCCGTTTTTATTTTTATGCTTCAAGCATAGATGCATACATATTATCTTCAGCTATAAATGAGGTGTCTATAAAACCTTGTACAAAGTTGATCTTATCAATATTGTCCGTAATATTCTTAAACATGTTAAGGCTGGACTTTGATGCCAAAACCGCATCCAGTACTTTTCCTTCCGAATCTTTCATTTTTGATATCTTTTCATTAATAAAGCAGACTATCTCTTTTATATTGGAACTGTTTGGCACCGATGAAAGATATTCTACATGATAAATATTATCTTCGGAATTTACAAGTAACAACGTTTCTATATCTTTATTGTTTTTTGAAAAGATCACACCACTTAATTCGCAGGAAGCATATTCACCCAGCCTGCCTTCTGCTTTCAATTCTATCATATCCGAAACCAAAGACTTTTGACTGGGCAAAAGATCCGAAAGTGCTGTTACCCGTGTAGAATCGGGAAAATCCTTGAATTTCTCGTTATGTTTTATATCATCAAAGGTAACACTCCCGTAAGGTAAGGATATAACATCCGAGACACCGCCAAGTGTATCTAAAAAATATTCAATGCTTATCCTGCTGTCCTCAGAAGAAAATGAATAAGACAGTTCTTTTATCCCTTTTTCATATAATTGAGCACAAACTTTACGGATAAGAGAAGTTCCTATTCCCATTTCTCTGGTGTCGGGAGAGACATATATGTACTTAAGCTCCGCTCTCGTTTTTTCTTCGCTCCAGATCACCACACCTTGTGGACCGCCAAGGAATGTACATCCGCAGACATAAGTATTGGATTGTTTGATATCATATACAAGATCGGGATGTATAAGATCCATCCACTCTGAAATGTTACTTTTTTTTATGATTTCAGTTTTCATATTAACCTCATTATGTATTATTACAGTATCTCAATTGTCTTATTCTAAAAATCATCTCCATCATCAGGAGCAATTTTCGGCTTTTTCACTTCTTCCTTTTTAGGCACATGCTCTTTATGCTTTTTCAACAAATCAGCATCGCTTTCTTCCTGTTTATAATCGCAAATACTAATACCACTTAAATCAAAATCATGAGAAAAATCTTCCCACTTCATTTCGAATGTTCCAAGACTGGCATCATCGCTTCTTGCGTAATCAAATTTTCCGCTTTGAAGACCGTTCTTTGAAAGTGTATCTGCGCTTTTTCCGTAATCATAACTGCATGACCCTGTTCCATACGGATTACGTAATTTTATGAGTCGTTGTCCGTTTTCTATCCTAAGGCCTACAACTGCGTATGCGTGACCGGGCTGAACATATTTACATTCGATGTTGCTTCCCTCTGAATTACTACCGCATAAAATAACCTTAGATTGTGATTGTTCAAGTAAGTTTTCAAAAGCCGTATGATCATCCGAAGTATTAGTAGAATAAAGAAACACAGAAGATTTACCGGTTAATGTAAACATGAATTGGGCTCCCATTCCATACCAAAGAGACCTGTAGCCCTTTAACTGTCCGTCTTTTCTTCCATGAAAGGCCATTGCCCTTTCAAGTACTGACATCCAAAGCGCTCCTGATGAAGCAATATCCGCACCCATTATTCGCGGTGAAGTCTTTGTTACTCTAACATATGTAGGGTAAGCATTTCCGTTTTCATCTTTATCATAAAGTCTGACAGTTGCTGTTCCATCTCCGTTATCTTTAATACATTTTTTAATAAAGGAGGGATCTTTTTCCACGAGAGACATAACCGCAGAACACATATAGCAGTTTGTTATTGCCCTTTGTTTAAAGTCATACATGGTAGGTTCATGGGGAAAAAGAGGTTCGTCTTTTCTGTTTTTGTTATATCCCAAAGCAAGGAATAATCCTGTCCTTTTAGATCCTCTGTTTTGCCCGATCTCCGCAGGACTTTGGTCACTACAATTCTGAATAACTGCATCTTCGGGTATCTCAAGACCACCATCGCAGCACTTATCAAAATGAGTTTTTATAGATTCAACCAATTCTTTTAAAGCCAAATAAGCTTCGGAGCCTGCATTCGGGCTGTTCGTAAGTTCAGTATTGGCCTTTGTAATAGATTTTCTTAAATCTTTCACAAGATCTGTTTCGGATGAAATAGTACTGTTTAGCAAATCTTTTTTGTAATAACTATCAAGATTTTCTATCAGATTTTTGATCGCCTTCTTACATTTTCTGTCTTCTAAAATTAACTTAAGTTTCAGTCTTAACTCCGTATTCAGTGTCTTAACTTCTTCTTTTGCATCCATAGAAAGATTTACTGAATTGGAAGTAAGAAGTGCATCCTGTTTTGTGAATCCAACAACGGATCTGGATTCCCTGATCTTTACAGTATTGTCCTTTTGGAATCTGTCTATTTCATATTTTTCATAGCTTTCCTTAACAATTGAAAGTTCATTCCATGCTTCTTTGGCTTCCGCTAATAAACCTTCAACTGCCGGATCATCCTTATCTTTGTTTCTTGCCTGAAAATATTTATACTCCTTATATGCTAAACGTAAGTATGCTGTATATGTAGTCTTTTGTCGTTTGGCCAGGCCGAAATCGGAAACCCATTGTTTATAAACATCAACATTATCACCGCTTTTCAATTTTTTCATATCAGAATATTGGGAATCTAATGTTGCAAGAGCATTATCGATAACGGCTAATGAGAATTTGATCTTATTTATATTTGAAACTCTTGACTTAGCTGAAGAAAGTTCTTCGAAATCTATAATTTGAGGCTCACCTTCTCCAAAAGTTTTTTGTTTAAAATCGGTAACAGTTTCGTATGCAGGCATATATATATGATCATCTTTTTTCTCATTATATTCTTTTAAATTATCACTCCATGCTTTTGCGGTTTCCCTGTTACTCTTTTTTATCTCATCTCCTCTTTTAACCGCTTCTCCGTTTAAATTTATCTTATTAGCCTGGCAAAAACTCTCCATTCTGTCAGTAAATGACCGCATTACTTTTTTTATTACCAACAGATTATCCAGCAGTTCAGGGTCCTTAAGCCTAGGGCCATTGATTGTGACAAAAGTATTATACTTTTTAAAATCCATTACGTATGACATATAAAGACTAAAGTTCTGCCTTATATTTGTTCCGTAAAACATCTCATTGGTAAAATTAATCCGCATTAAACGTTTAATAATGTTTCGGGCTCTGACTTCATCCATCTCCCTAGCATCTTCCTCTTGTCTGTCAGCTTTAAGTTTGGCTATCTTATCATGAATTTCAAGAGTATAGGCTGTTGCATTTTTATGAATGTTTTTTGCTTTTTGGATCCTGTCATTTCTTTCCCTTTTGTAAGGAGTATTGGATTTAAAACTCTTTTTCCCGAGTTCTGCTGTATCACTTGCATAATACGCTGCTGCTCCAAAATTATCCCTGTAAGAAGATATACTTGTGATTTTTTTAGATACGCTTAATTTTAAATCTTCTTCCTTTATCTCTTCAATTTCTTCACTTAAGTTTGTATTAAGATCCATTTTCTTTATGTCATAGGGATTAACTGATTTTGCGACCGATGGATCCTTGTTAATTACTTCGTTCTTAGGTTTTTCAATAACGTCAAAATCGTCAAGAATATTATCTTGATTTGTTTTTTCTTGATTTATATTAACTGAAACATTGACAAAATCGTTTAAAAAATCACTCATTATATCCTCCAATTCAAATCCGCCCGGGCGGGACACGTATATATAATAAAAAATCATATGCAAAATGCATGATCAGTTGTTATTTTAATAAAACCGATTTTTAAAAAACCTGCCTTTAATAAGGCAGGTAAATTCACGAATATTTTAACATTCCGCGTAGTTTTTTTAATGCTTCTTTATGCCTTAATTTTGTACTGCCGTAAGAAATACACATTTTTTCGGAAATTTGTTTCAAGGTATAACCTTTATAATAATATAAAACTATAATATCCATTTGTTCGGTTGGCAGTTTTTTCAAAGCATCAGCCAATTCTCCCAGGGTCTCGTCATTAAGAAGCTCGTCATCAATATCACCTTCCACAGCTAAATCTTCAGGATATTCTCCGTGTACATGACTCGTACGATAATAATCAATTACCGTATTCCTCGCAACAGAATAAATCCATGTTCCTATCTTGGCTTTACCGGAATCAAAGGTAGAAAACTTTTTAAATACCTTTGTAAATACATCCTGGCATAAATCTTCAGCATCTTCGGTAGTTCGTACTCTTGAAATGATATAACCAAAAACCTTATCATGGTATTCCCTGAATATCTTTTCCTGCTCAAAATTTATGATAGGTGATACTGTATTGTCCATTTTAATCTCCGTTTTCTTCTGAATTCAATCCCAAAACCTTATCAAGATCAACTTCATCATCACTGTTTTTTTTTCCGCCGGATGCTAATTCCAACAGATCTTCGGATAATTCATTATCGTATTTTAATTCAACACGATCGATTATCGACTCCATTTTTTTGTTTTTTTCAAATCTTTGAAAATCAAACAAATCATTTAACATCTTGTCCATCTCTTCCCTCTCTTTTAAAGAAACAACTTAATACGATAGGAAAAGCAGATGACACAAAGAAACAAACTCTGTACCTACTTTCTTTAGCGGTAGCTCATAACCCTATGCCAAATCTTATCGAACCGTAATCAAATTGTTTTCAACGCCTTAGATACAAGACATTGATCAAACAACGTGTTCTGATTATATATACGAGTCAAATTGTGATCGGGCAAATAAAATGATTATATTTATAGAAATAATCTTATTTGTTCCAGTCTATTTTTTCTCCGTCTTTCCAAATCCTGTCCAGATCATAGAAATCCCTGTCTTCTTTGGTAAACAGATGTACAACTATGTCTTCATAATCCATAAGTATCCATGTCGAATTCTTGTTTCCTTCAATGGATCTTGCATTTATCTTTTGTTTTGACATATATTCATCAACCGCATCCTGCATGGCTGCAAGTTGATTTTGATTGGACGCGCTGGCAAGGACAAAGTAGTCGGCAATAGGGGAAATCCCTCCTATATCCAATAATTCTATTGTTTCTCCTTTTTTCGAATCCAAAATATGGGAAAGCTCTATAGCTTTTTCCTTTATCATTTCTTTTTCCATTTATTTTCATACCACCTGTTTTAAAAACAGGCACTCTTCTCCTTTGTAATATTTATCTAAGTATTGAATCCTTTGATATCCTTATAGAACTCACATGTCTTTAAGGTTGTCTCATCAATGGGGGCTCCACCGTTTTTTAAATATCTGATAGTATCTGACAATATCATTGAAAGAGCCAGATCTATATCAATGTAGGCGGCAGCTCTGACCTCCGCAAGTCTGACCTGCTTATGTCTTTGAGGCTCAATATAATCGGCGATAAAAACTATTTTATCGAGCAATGTCATGTCAGGACACCCTGTTGTATGATATCTTATTGCATGTAATATTTCTTCATTATCAATAGAATATTTAAAAGATGCAAGATCTGCGCCTACCTTGGCATGAAGCAGCCAGGGGGCCTTTTTTTCGCTTTCGCTGATCTTAATATCGTGCTCTCTGCAATACCTTTTTTGTTCATCTATAGTCATACCCTTTGCACAGTCATGCAAAAGTCCGGCGGTAAATGCAGCTCTGAGAGGATATCCGTATCTCATTGCCAGTGCCTCACAGGTCGAAGCAACACCGAGTGTATGTGTATATCTTGATCTTTTTAGCTTCTTTTTTAACTTTCTTTTGATTTCCGAAATTTCTTCATCACCTATATCAAAAAACAGATCTTTTTCATATAAATGATGTTCTTTTATATATCTGTGTACTGTTCTTGGCAAAAAAACTATTGATTCTTCGCCTTCAGCGATCTTTTCTCTTATCATTGTAGATGAAACAGGTACATCATCACAGTTTATACGAATAAAATTGCTTTTATATTTTGCTGAATAACGTTTCAGTTTTTCGTCAAGCGTTCCTTTATCGGAGCTGTCTTTTCGGGAAGCAACAGCTATGGACGCTGCAGCACATATTTCTTTTGGATTTTTCCATGAATCAAAATAATCGAGAGAATCTTCCCCTATCAAAAAAAATATCTCATCATTGGGCCAAAGCTTTTTTAATTCGCCCAGTGTCTCATAGGTATAGCATTTTTCATCTTTAAAAATTTCAAAATCAAAAGCGTCTATTCCCTGTTCGTCCGAAACAGCAAGTCTTACCATATCAAGTCTCATAAAGCGAACCGCGGTAAAATCCCTGTCTTTGTGTGGAGGCTCTCCCGCAGGCATAAGGTATATTATATCGAGTCCAAGTAAATCCCTGGCTGCCCTTGCTATATTCATATGTCCTTCATGAATGGGATTAAAACTACCGCCCAAAATACCAATCTTCATATTTCGCCTTTAACTTTAGTCAGACATTTCTTCTCACCTTTGCTTAACTATGGGGTAGACATCTTTATCTGATCCGTACTGTTTAATCATACAATCTTTAATATTATAACTTTTTAGGTAAAAAAAGTACACTACCAAATTAAAAAAACCAGGGAACATACCCTGGTTTTGATGTAAACAAGAATTTACAAGGATTATTTATTTATCTGAAACTGTTGTCCAACTATCATAAGTCTTAACGAAAGTATCAAGGTCAGCTTCAGTTATGGCAGCGCCGTTCTTTGTAGCTTTTACAAACTTTGCATTTGCATCATATTCATACTCATAAGTATCAACTGCTTTAAATGTCTTATCCTTTGAGCTAACCTTATAAAGAACGTACTTACCTGTACCTGTTCCACCCGGGAAACGAATGCAGACCTGAGTAGTGTCAAGATCAAGGACATCATCGGCTTTGATCTCACCAACACCTGTGAAAGTTATTGTCTTATCATCTTTTGTATAAGCTTTTACTGAATCAGATGCCTCATCATAGTAGTAGAACTCTGTTTCAACTGTATTTCCTTTTGTTCTCTCATAAACAAGATCATTTGATCCGTCTTCATCTATATCAGAAACAAAGTACTTTATAGCGTCTTTACTTATTCCGTTTTGTGAATCTTTATCAGCAAGCACCATTCCATGCTCGGTAAGCTTCTGGAATAATTGATTGTTCTCTATCTCGGCCTGATAATCAGCTAAAAGCCCTTCAACCTGCTTTTCGCTAAGTTCGTAGCTGGCCCATTTACTGAATACTTTCTTGCCGTCTACCTTCTTAAATGCACGAACCTGGAATTTAATATTGGAATTATCCTGGAAAGATACAGTTACTTTTGCATCCTTTACGGTTTTCTTCTTTGAAAAATCTTTTACTGTTGAAGAATCACTGTAAAAAAGATTGTAACGATACTGATATCCTTTTGCTTTCTTGATCTTCTTCCAATTAAAAGTAAGTCCGACAGCATCCTCTTGGGGACTTACGGTTACATTTTTTACTACAGGCTTTCCAACCTTAACTTTTGCTGCATCTGCATTAACTGCAGGGATTGCTGTTAATGAACCGGCTGTAACAGCTACTGCCAAAACGCCTGAAAAAATCTTTTTTAAATTATTCATATCTTTCTCCTTTTTATTCTTTTTATATGACAGTAAAATATTACCACCTGTGTATTTATACGTTCAAGTAAAATAATTCACAAAAAAACATATCAAAAATTCCAAAACTGTATAATAAAGAATGAATAAATGATTTTTCAGGAACATATTTACGGAAGCTTAATAACCGGTTTTTTTGCCGGTCTGTATAGAATTATCTTCCTTCCTATCACGCGTACAACTTCGGATTTTGTTCGTTCCGCAAGTGTTTGTGCCAAAGTATGAGGATCTTCCATACAATTTTTAAGAACAGAAATCTTAACGAGTTCACGTTTGGTGATAGCTTCATCAACAGCATTTACGTATTCCGGTGTAACTGATCCTTTCCCTATCTGAAGGATTGAAGGCTCATTACTTGCGAGCGAAGTAAGAAATGCTCTTTGTTTATTTGTCATTGATTTAACCTCTTTAAAAATATTATTTATAATACTCAAATGCAAAACCATACATACGAACAGTATCACCCTCTTCAATGCCCATATTCTCGAGTTTGGCAAGTATGCCCTGTTCTTTAAGGAATCTCTGGAAGAAAGCGAACCCTTTTTCAGACTCAAGATTGGTATATCCAAGCATTTTTTCTATTTTCGGTCCGAATATATTGTATTCTCCTTCTTCATTGATCTCAATTTCATATGAAAGTGATTCGGCAACAAGAGAATTTACATCAAATTCGCTCTCGAAGGTAGTAGGCTGTTCTTTCAACTTAGATAACTTCTCTGATATCTTATACACAAGTTCTTTAAGGGTTTCTCCCGTTACAGCAGATATCATAAAAATATCATCTTTATCATACTTAAATGTACTTAAAATAGAATCAAGAAGCTCTTTACGGTCTCCCTGGAACGAATCCATTTTATTGAGAGCAAGTATCTGAGGTTTTTCTCCCAATGAAGAATTATATTTTAATAACTCTTCGTTAATGGCTTTAATATCCTCAAGCGGATCTCTTCCTTCAACCGAAGCTCCGTCTACCAAATGAACCAGCACTTTTGTTCTTTCGATGTGTCGAAGGAACTGATGTCCCAGTCCTACACCTTCCGATGCTCCCTCGATAAGTCCCGGAATATCAGCCATAACAAAAGATCCTGAATCTCCCACGTCAACTACGCCAAGTATAGGACTGAGTGTTGTAAAGTGGTAATTGGCTATCTCCGGCTTCTCATTTGATAATCTTGAAAGCAGTGTTGATTTACCAACGTTTGGGAATCCCACAAGACCAACGTCTGCTAACACCTTTAAT
>JAILKW010000342.1 GCA_024693455.1 Lachnospiraceae bacterium | reverse complement strand
CGGCTCTTTTACAACCGGTATATCTTATGAAGATAAGATGTATATAGCGGATAAGAGAGAAGAAGGGGCTTTTGTTTACGCTTTCAATTCGGAAAAAAAGGTTAAACATCTGAGGTCCGTTTCGGATATGTCGTTTGAGTCGGTTTGCGGAATGGATTATAACGGTGCGCTTTATGTTTTGCTTGGAAGACATAACTCCGCACTCGATGACAATACCATGTGCTATAGGGTATTTAAATTTTCCGACGGACTTTCTCCGGAAAAGTATTCCCCTGTTTACGTTTTGCCGTCAGGAATGAGAGCTTCCGGATTCAGTTATGAAAATGGTTATTTTTATATTGGAGCTGTCAGTGATGACCGTATGTCTGCAGGAGCTTTTTCGATAACCGAAGGAGTTCTTTCTGACGTTGATAAGGATAATCTCAAACAACCGAAATCGGTTATTATGGATGAAGATTCAAAGGCTCTTACAGCAACAAATGTATTTGTTACGCAAACTGATGACGGTAGATTTTTTGCGGAAGCCATATTTAAAAACGGGACTTTTATTCCATGGATGGATAATGAAGAGCCTAACGAGGTTTTTGTGATACCTAATGAGATCAAAGAGACTTATTATTCAATGGACCTGCCTCTTTTACTAAGGTTTATCATAGAACTTCGAAACTTCCTGATACTTGGCATCGCATCTGTTGCGATACTTATGATCTTTGTGATCATGATAGTCACAAGCAAAGGGCATAGGACGTTTTCACTTATTTCTGTCGGAGAAATAATAGCGGTTCTGTCAATTTGCATTGTAATAAGCTTTGTTACCCATGAGGTTTCGGAGCAGGTCAGGATAGACAAGTACAAGAATCTTTATAATGAGATATCAACCAGCGCTTTGAATGCCTCGTCATTTGCGACGATCTACAATACAGGAGCTACTCCGTATGAAGATACGTCATATACTAACTTAATTGCTTCCGTGGAAAGAGATACCATGGACGTGATGCTCACAAAAGAGCGTGATGTAATAGCAAGTAAAAGCGGACATAATTTTTGCACCATAGACGACCTTTACGGCAAAGCTTTTGGCAAAGCTGTTGATGAGGTGCTTGAAGGCAGTGAAGTCGGAGACAGCATAATCTTAAATGGGAAGCCTTATGTTATGGCTCTATACGGAGCGGGAAGAGACGACACAGGTAAGTCATATTACCTTATAGGTATAAGAGACGGAAAGGTAGATACGTTTACTACCGTAAGGAGTATGATCATAGCCGGAATAATTTTCCTGTTATTCTTCTCGATCGGACTCGGTATTGTTGCATATACATATACGGTAGGCTTATCCACTCTTGCGAAAGCCATGAGAAGGGTTGCCAGAGGAGATGGCAAATTTAAGGTTGTAAGCCACCATGCGGAATTTTTGACACCGCATTGGGATGCACTTGCCGAGATAAATAAACGCTTTGACAATATGAACTACTCCATGTATAAGACCTATCAGGCTTATTACAGATTTGCCCCCAAAAACATAGAAGCTCTTTTACACAAGGATTCTATTTCGGAGGTCGGATCAGGAGACAATATCATCTTTAACGGTACAATGTCGATCATCACCTTTGCAGAGGGATTTGCACTTCGCGGAGATGGAATGACAAGGCTTAACGAGATACTTACCGTTATGGAAAAACATCAGAAGATTAATGACGGAATAGTAGTATCGAGCGATCTTGGATCATCGGTTCTTAAACTTGTTTTTGTTCAGAAGAGAAAGAGCGTATGTAATTTCGGAATAGACTTTCTTCATGAGATACAGACAAAGTGGTCGAGCAATTCCAATGCTGCCGTGATCTTGCATTATACGGAATTTAATTACGGCGTTGTCGGAAATGAGGAGCAAAGCATGGTCTTTTTGGAGTCTACGGAGACGGCTGTGCTTGAACGCTATTCAAAATGGCTGCTTTCGCTTGGCGTAAGCCTTGCTGTAACGGGAAAAGTAAAAGAAAGAGAAAATATTCCCGGAGAACTTCGTTATATAGGGTATTTAAGAGAAGGTACCGTGAAGCTCGAGCTTTATGAAGTAATAGATGCCAATATTGAGAGGGTAAGACACTTAAAGCTTAAGAACCTTCAAAGATATAATGAGGCTCTGGATCTCTTCCTTAAAAATGACTTTTATCTTGCGAGAAATATTTTCTCGGAGATTTACAGGGAAATGCCGGAAGATATGGTTACCAAGTGGTATCTGTTTGAATGCGAGAAGCATTTGAATGCAGAGGCTACAGGTGAGATAGGAAGACTTTATTTTGATTCATGACCGTATAGATATTGACAAAAGGGTGATATAGAAGAGGAATTTATATGGATAATCTGTTTCAAGTCCTTGTAAATGCTATTAAAGCAAAAATAATCCCACTGGTCACTAAGCTAAGATATTTTACATCTCTGACCTTTTGGAAAACTATTATTTTCTCAAAGATCAGGGTATTTCTTACCAAGCTTTTTGATGTCAGGCCAAAGGACAAAAATGATTATTATACAGTCGGCGGCTGGCTCGTTTCAAAAAGACTTGCATTCGCGCTGGTTGTGGGTATCGGTATAATAAGTCTGGTTTATCTTTGGCTTATAAGGGGAAGTTTCGGCTTTCTTGGCAATAAAGAAGGGATTAAGACTTATAAATATTCCTCGATCATGCTTCGTATGGAAACGGGGCAGGTTAGGATTAAAGGAAAATCAGGATATATTGCTTACGTAGGAGCTGTAAAAAAGGGGTATTGCAGCGGAACCGGAACTTTATACGATCCTTCAAAGAATATTGTCTACAAAGGCAATTTTGATAAGAGCATGTATGAAGGCCTCGGAACATTATATTATCCTACGGGAGTAGTAAATTATTCGGGTAATTTTCATGAGAATCTTTATTCGGGAGAGGGAAAGCTTTATTGGGAGAATTCAAATCTCGAATATGATGGCCAGTTTCTTGACGGAATGAAGGATGGAGACGGAAAATTACACGATTATGCAGGAAATCTTGTTTATACAGGTGCCTTTTCGCGTGATCAACTCGTATATAGTAATATAGTGGGCAAATCAAATACGGAAATGGCAGAGATATATAAGGGAAAAAGCACGGTATATTCAAGCGCGGACAAGTATATAGTCCACATGAAGGATATAAATGCTTACTATGAATTACCGGCTGATCCCGATACGCTTGAGGATGAGAGCAATGTCGACAAAGTATATGTAATGAATAACAAGATTATTCTGGGGGATAAGATCTGTACCAACGCCGAGCAGCTTGAGACTGTTTTTGGACAACCTTCCTACCAGGGTGAATCAAGAGTTACACTTCCTGAGGCACTTGCTATCAATCATCTCAATGACGAGAGCCCGGTTTACAGCGGAAAAGTTTCCATGGAACTGACACGTACATATGATGATTACTATACCGTAAGTAATTTTGACAGATCTTACATAGTATATCTTTATACGTATGAAAAGGACGGTCTTATCTACACCTTCCTTACAAGAGATCCTCTCGGAAACGGTTTTGATCTGTATTTTATCAGTCAGTCCCAGACCGCCGAAGGTGGCGGGGCTACCGGAGAAACTTCTACCGAACAGACCGGAAACTGACGATACGGCCATTGGTCTTTGCAAATTGCCTGCATGGTATTTATTCCGATTCCACAGATTTGGAGGAACAATATGATGACCGTTAAGAAGAACAAGAATAAAATTATAGCTGCGGTGTTGACTGTTACTGTCCTTAGCGGAACACTGCTTGTCGGCTCTGCTCCGGATTCTCCGGATCTTCGTCTGCCGACCAGGGCTTTGGCTGAAAATGTCCAAAAGGACGGTGAAGTAAAGATTTCCAAACCGGATAAGGGGTCCATAAAAAGGCAGAATAATCAAAAAAAGACGCTTACTTTAAGTAATTGCTTTAAACTTGCTTATGCAACAGATGAAAAGCTTGATAATCTTAAAGAGAAAACAGACAAAAAATTTGCCGAATACGAGAGCGCACTAACTGCAGCAGAGATCAACAGGAAAAAACTAAAGACCCTTTCATGGAAGTTCATGTTTTCGTTCCAGTTGCCCAGAAGTGAAAAATATACAGAGACCTACGAGTTTGAAACAAAACCGGCCGAAAAGAAAGCGGAATGGTATATTGCACAACAGGCATACATTGACAGAATGAACGAAATTAAGGAATCCGTTACAACTAATTATATTGAGATTTATAAACTGAGACTCCAGCTTGAGACACTTGATGAAAAAGGAATTCTTTTAAATAAAAATCTTGATGTTATAAAAAAGATGATGGCAAGCGGTAAAAAGACCGAAGCAGACGTTAAAGAAGCTGAACAAAAGATAAAGGCCAATACAAGTGCCATCACAGCTGCTGAAAGAAACAAAACAAAATTCAGTAAGAAACTGGCGCAGCTTATAGGACTCGGTGATAAAAGAGGAGAAAAGGGCGAAGATCCCGAACTTGTCACATATAAGCTTGAAAGTCCGTATACTCCCGATGCGGGAGAAATCATTGTTCGTGACATTCTTTCCGATATGACGACATATTCTCTTGATCACGATCTTGGAGTTTATGAAGCCAGAAGCAATGAGTCTTTTGCGTTTTTGGCTATGAAAACTGCATTTGATCCTATCCCAAGCCATTATAGTCGTTGGGATTACAGCATGATAGAAGATGATTATCAAAGGCTGTTAAAGGGGTTATCGATCAATAAAAAGTCTTTTAAAGCAGATTATAAGAGGTTCCTTCACGAGATAGACAAATACTGGGAAGGGGATGATTCCTGGGGGATATGGCCCATTAAATTCAAATGGAGGAGAGAGTGGTTTAAGTTTTCCGGAGACGGTACATGGTATATGGAGGATTCACCCGAGCTTTTGAAGGAATGTATGCTTGATTATTCCGATAAGCTGGATGAGAAATTCTTAAAAGAGGATGAAAAGAAAGCTTCGGTAGAAGATACTTTCGATACCTTCATCGAGAAGAAACTTGCCTATGAATTTTCAGAGCAGACTCTTGCGGATAGTACTGATGCGTACGAAAAATCCAAGATAAATTATAACCTTGGAGAAACAACTGCAGAAGAGTATAATGCGGCTCTTGACAACTATACCGAGCATCAGAACGCCATGCTGGATGCCCTTGTTGATGTTACGAAACAGGTTAATACTCTTAACAGGGTTACTTGCGGATATGTGGATGTTCTTTTGGGCAACAGTGAAGATATAACTATTGATCCCAATCTTGTTATAGCAAATAAGCTTGGAGGGGCAAAGTATTATATAGATACCATGTATGAACAGCTTTGCTTTGAAGTAGGTATCTCTATTCCGGATGATTTCAAGAAAAAGATAACCCAATTTGAGCTTTGGGCGTATGAAAAAGAAGGCGGAGCTCCGGTTCAGATAGGAAGCAGGACTGAGGTTGGACAGACAATAAGACATCTTATGAGAACATCGGACAATATTTATAAGATGGCGGTCAGACTTTATGATGGTGAAACGCTTATTGATGAGTGCGAAATTGATATGAGCGTTAAGATCGGAGACCTCAATATTGTGGATTATGAGATCCAGACCAAAAACCTTGCGACTATCGGATATTTTGATATAAACGAGGACACGGAAAATGGGCTTGCAACCATAACGATGCATCCGGACGGGATCGAAAACATCGGATTTTTCACTCTGTACGATGCGAACGGCGCTGCGATCAAAAAGTACACAAAATATGATACTAAGGGAAATGCTGACGAATCCGATATAAAATTCCCTGTAGATAAGGACTTTTCATATGTTAAACCTATCGGACAGTCAATTAATTCCATTACGATAAAATGGTATGACGTAGATGGAAATGAGCTGTACGAAGGAGCCTTTGACAGTGCGACTAAGGAAATTAAAAAAGTCGTGACTGAGGAGTGATTTGCTCGTATATATACATAGGTGGTGTTTTTTGCCGCCGCAAGTATATGTTCAGAGTATAAGTGAGGTATGACATGAGTGAGCAAATAGTTAGAAGATCAACAAAATACAGGACCAAAAAATTCAAATTTAATAAGGGATTGCTTGCACTTGCGCTTGTGACAGCACTTGTTATCGGTTGTCTTACTGTACCGGGACTTTATTCAAAGGCAGTTTTTGATAAATCAAAGTGTCGTACTTATCAGGAATACACATCGGATACAAATATGCCTCCGATAGAAGATGCTTCAGTATTTATCGGTACTTATATCATTCACATCAATGCTCTTACCGATAAATTGTATCAGGATGCTGTAGAGAGTGCTACGGACTCATCCCAGCAGACAAGATTCTACAAGTCAGAGCTTGCGGAGGGTGGATGGAGAAATCTTTCCGATACTACAGGACTTCCGGATCTCGGACCGGACAGCGGAGTTGCCGTTGATGAGACAACTCTTAATCCGCTTTATATTTCTTATGTTGTAAGTGCGGACGGGACCATGCGCGATGCGTGGGGAAATGTTGTCAATGCATTTGATAATCCCGATCCATATGATCTTTGGAGTCTTACGGAGCTTAGGAGTCTTCGAACAGAGATGGCCGGTGATGAACAGGCTCCCAGACCTTCAGAGGCGGAATACCTTACCAGGGTCAAGAGTGTGGAAAGAGACACCGTTGCAAACGATAAGTTTATCTACAGATGCCTGAGTGAGTTGTTTGATTATAAAGTAAAAAACGAATTTACGGATTTATGCGATTCTCAGCTTGCCGATATTGTTTCAATGAAAACAAGGTTTACAAATGAAAATAAAAAGGATCTTGCGGATACGGTCGATCAACTCGGAACCAAGATCGATGCTGCAAGAAGGGCTGAGGTATTTAAAATACTTTCCGAAAAAGGCGGAGCCATAGATCAGCTTGAGGAAAAGGTGGGCGGTACATACGCTACGGATGACGGACCTAAATCCGCAAATCCCGGAATGTCATTTACCGCTGCGATCACTTCTTCAAGGGATGCCTGCAATACAAGTTACGGTAATCAATCATCAAAATCTCTTCAGGAAGGAACGACTCTTTTTAGTAAGTATGAATACGAATACGCGCTTAGCGTTCTTGATAAAAAAGAGGAAGCTGACGTTATAACTCTTTGCGATCTGTATTGTATTGAAAGCGGAGAGATAAAAGATGCCCAAAGAGAGCTTGCTACAGTTCAGGATCCGTTGCTTCCGGAGGTAGAGACGCAGTGGCGCGCCGGGGCTGAAGCCGGTGCTTCTTCGAAATACCAAAATACCAAGAACAGTCAGGGAGTTATGGCAGCCCAATCACTGCTTACAGAGCAGATGTCAACTTTGGAAGGCTACAGAGCCGAACTCGAAGATATCATCACGGCTCATAAGGATCGTCAGAGTCTTTCCGATGCACTTGACTTTGTTTTGGCAAGAATGGAATGGACCAATGAGATATATTCAAATGTTGTCAATGATGCGTTTAAGGAGATGGCTAACGAGAGCATCGACCTTCATATGGCCTTCCTAAGACAGGTTGCTGAAGATATTGTTTCTCAGGATCCTTCACTTGCCGGCAAACTTAAGGCATTGCTTGAAAAGCTTGCGGAGCTTAACAGTCAAAAGCAAAAAGCTCTTGATAACAATGATCTGAAAAACGCAAGGATGATAGATGCTGAAATAGATGCACTTAATAAACAAATAGAAGAGGAAAAGGGTAAACTCAACAATATCATCAATTCCGATAATGCCAGCCTCAGGGATAAAGAAATGGCAAAGCTTGCTCTTGGTAATGGAGAGGATAAACTCAAACAGCAGCTTCTTGATAAGGGGCTCCAAAATCTTGCTGACGGCAATAACAATATTGTAAAAAATGTTATGGGCGCACTTGGGGCAATAGGCGGAACAGAAGAACTTAAAACTCTAAAAAAGCGTATTGCGGATAAGAATAAAGACGCAAACGGTAAAAATACAGGTGAACTGTCAGGTCTTTTGTCAGATGCAAAACAGGCTATCAAGGATTCAAAGCAAACAGATAATACAGAAGATAACCTTAAAGACGGTATTAATGACATGTTCGGAGATTCTTCGGATGCTTCGGATTCTTCGGGTGAAGGATCAAACGGAGCCTTCGGACTCGGTGATGATCTGGACGGACTTTCAAGCGCTGATATGGGAGCTGCAATAGCGGGTCTTTCGATGCTTGGTAATGACGGGAATAAAACAGCTGCGGCACTCGCAAACAAGTTTGCCACAATGTATATGAATAAACTTGAATACCTTTACCGCCAGTATACAAAGGACAAAAAACCGGAATATGTTTCGCTTGAGACCATAGGTTTTGTTACGGATTTCAGATATGTTTATTATGATGATCCGGACATAACGTCAATGAGCGGTAACGGGGTTTCATATTCCTTTAAGAATAACAGTGACGAAGCGACAGATACCAAAAAAGAAAAAATAAGTCTTACCAAAAGCACAGTAAGACTCTCGGGTATTATATATGTTGCTGAAGCTGATACGTCTTCATTATTTGAATGCGAGTCAGAACCTGTACCAAACAGTAACATAGCTGTTTGTATGACTCCTACAGTAAAGGAAAAAGCTTTGGAGTTTTATAACACATACAAGTAATATCCAAATAAATTGCAAAATCAGTGATCTGATTTTGACCCTTTGATGTATTACTTCGTATATACTAATGTACACACATTAACAATAAGGAGTTGGATATGGCTGATTACCCCATAATCTCGGATGTGAGCTCGTTTATAGTAAATATATTAAGAGGACGTATGTGTCCCGAGCCTATCCCTTCACCCAACAATATAGAGATTTCTTCTCCGGCATCACAGGATGTTGACTACCTTGTAGGAGTTTATCTTTACGATATAAGAGAAGAGTCTAATGTTGCACATCCCCAAATGGTAAGAAAAGGGCGAGTGCAGCTGCAAAAGCCGCCAAGACCATACGGTCTTTATTATATGATCTTTATCAACGGAGGCGCCCAGATGGGTCTTAAAGATCCGGACGTCCAGAAGATCATCGGTAAAGCAGCGCAGGTTGTTAATGACAACGCATCTGTTTTACCCAACCAATTGCAATCCTGGCTTGATACTCAGGAACCTCCCATTGTACTATCTCAGGCGAAGATAAGTCTTGAAGAGAAAGTAAGGGTGTGGCAGGCTATCAACAAACCTTATCAGATAAGTCTGTTTTATAAGGCGGCCCCTGTATTCCTGTCCAGTGAGATCGTAGTAGAAACACCTCTGGTTACGGAAGCCACATTTGGATTGCATTCAAACGGCGAGACTATTGAAAGGAGGGAGAAATAAGATTTGGCAACGATCGGTTTTAAATTGGATCTTGCAATGGTTCTTGTAGATACAACCACAGGCCGGGTTGTAACCGAGAAGGGAGCCGCTTTCCTTAGAAATGGAGAGGCGGAACCTCCGATCGACAAGGGTGGAGGCAATTACATCTACATTAACAAAGGTAGAGAAAACTTCACGCTTGGTGTTAAACTCAAGGGATATGAAGACTATTCCGGGCTGGTTGACTACGATAAGATAAATGCAAATCTTCCGTTATTTACCGTATTTCTCATTCCGTCAACACAAGGAATACCAAAAGGAGATCCTTTGGTATCCCTCAGCGGAAAACTTTCAGGTCTGACCGAAATCGAGGCAGTACGCACATCCCGACCGGGCTATTGTATTAACGAATTCAAGCCCAAAAAGGGGACGATGTCATACTTTTCGATGAACGGTTCAAGAAGTATGGATGGTGTCAATTATGGCATTGTTCATGTGGAACAGGGGGATTACGAACCTATAGAGGTAGTAAGCAATCAACCTGATTACACAGTAAAGCTTAAGGAACCTATTCTGGAAGAGTTTGTGACTAATGCGCCAATCTGCCGTATCATTTACGGAAGCGTGGATGAAGAAGGAAATTTCCTTCTCAGATTAAGAGATTCGGCGGATGAAATCCCCGTGATCTTACGCTACTGCGTAGATGATCAGTGGTATTTCCTGCAGGGTGAATTCCATTGTTTAAGCGACAGCCTTATGCAGGAGGTTATCAAAAGTCAGGGAAAGGAGGATGCATGAGTTATGTGACGGCCACTGCACAATTACAGTGTCCATTTGGGACGGCCCCCGGAGTACTGATCGCTAATTCTCAAACGAAGGTGATGATCCAGGGAAAGCCGGCAGCAACTATTCAGGATGCTGCACCCATTAAAAACATACCACCCTTCGCAATGTGCACAACACAGACTAACCCGGCAGTTGCAGCAGCAACTGCAGCGGCACTTGGGACGCCTACACCGGCGCCATGTGTTCCGGCCACAACTACCTGGATACCGGGAAGTAAATCGGCTACACGCACATTTCAAGGGATACCCTGTCTGACAAATGATTGCAAATGCATGTGTCAGTGGGGAGGGGTTATATCCATCACCAATCCCGGACAAACTAAAGTGAATTAATTTTATAAGAAAGGAGTCATATAAATGGCAGAATATTTTTCACCGGGCGTATATGTAGAAGAGATTGATAATTCGCCCAGAGCAATTGAAGGTGTTGGAACAAGCACAGCCGGATTCGTAGGTCTTGCTGAAAAAGGACCGGCAATCGGTGCTCCCGCTCTTGTAACTGATTTCAAGAGCTTCAAGCGTCAGTTCGGAGGCTTTCTTTCGGAGTTTACACATGGAGAGTTCAGATATCTTGCTAACTCTGTAGAGCAGTTCTTTGCAAACGGTGGAACAAGATGCTACGTTTCACGTGTAGTACCTGTAGACGCCAGAAAGGCTTCAACAAAGAAGGGCATTCTTTCAGTTACCGCAGCAAATGAAGGTAAGTGGGGAAATCGTATACAGTTTTCTGTAGAGCTTGTTACAAAGAAAAAACTTCAGCTCGTTGCAGCTGCAGGTGAAGGCTTTAAGGCTAAGAGTCTTGACGGATTCGCAGAAGGTGATCTTGTTGTTGTAGGCAATGAGTATAACCGTATAGCAACTATTTATGATGATGTAGTAACCTTCGAGAAGAAATTCGAGGCAAAGGTTGTTGATGACGCAATCATCCCCAAGACAGTTCTTTATCTTGTACAGGTTAATGCAAGCGTAAGAGCAGGAGATGAGGTTGAGAATTATCCTGAACTTTCATTCAATGTTGCTTCAGCTAATTACATTGACGCTCGTCTTTCAAAGAGTGAGATCGTTGATGTTACTGTTGAACCTCTTGCTGCACCTGCAAACCCTGTTGAGGCTATTCTCGGCAAGGGACAGAAAGCCGGAATGTTCAATCTTGAAGGTGGATCAGACGGATCTATCTCAACAGTAAACGCAGGTACATTCATCGGTGAAGATAACGGCCCCGGAAAGAGAACAGGTATCCAGGCATTCCTTGAGAACAGCACAGTAAGCATGATGGCAGTTCCCGGTGTTACAATGCCCGAGGTTATCGTAGCTCTCGTTTCTCATTGCGAGAACCTTCGCAGCCGTTTCGCTGTAATCGATATGCCTAAGGATATGACAAAGACAGAAGAGCTTATCAATTATCGTGGTATCATTGATTCAACATATGCAGCTATGTATCATCCCTGGGTTGAGGTATTTGACCGTTCATCCAATAAGTCTGATTACATACCTCCTTCAGGAGCAGTACTCGGTGTTTATTCACGTACAGACATTAACCGCGGTGTTCATAAGGCACCTGCTAACGAGACTGTATTCTGTACAGGACTTTCAGTTAACTATACAAAGGCTGAGCAGGATATCCTTAATCCTGAAGGCATTAACCTTATCCGTGCACTTCCCGGACAGGGAATCCGTGTATGGGGCGCTCGTACAGCAAGCTCTAACAGCAGCTTCAGATATGTCAACGTTCGTCGTCTCTTCATCTTTGTTGAGGAGAGCATCAAGTCAGCAACCAACTGGGTTGTATTTGAGCCGAACGATGTTACTCTCTGGCAGAGAGTCAGCCTGACTATCAACACCTTCCTTGAGACACTCTGGAGAAACGGAATGCTCGCAGGTGAGTCAGCAAATGAAGCTTATTTCGTAGAGATCGGAACATCAACCATGACTATGGACGATATTATGAACGGCAGACTTATCTGCAACGTTGGTATTGCTCCCAGTCGTCCTGCTGAGTTTGTAATCTTCCGCGTAAGCCAGAATACAGCTGAATCTGCAGGTGGCGGAGCAGCAGCAGAATAAACTTCATTTATTTCGTTATGACATCTAAAGCAAAATGAAAGGAGAATAGTTATTTATGTCAGATAATATTTATCAGAACGATAAAACCTTGGCGTATCCGTTGACCAAGATGAACTTTGCGGTATTGGTTGAGGGACGTGATGCTCATGCAGCATTCTCAGAGGTAACAGGAATTGAGGCTTCTGTAGACGTTGTAGAGTTCCGTCAGGGTAATGCCAACAGTCTTGCACCGGTTAAGATTCCCGGACTTGTTAAGCACGGAAATGTTACACTTAAGTATGGTTATACAATGGATTCCACATTCAAGACATGGATCCAGGAGTGTACAAGCGAGACAAGAAACGCTATGCCGAGACATAACGTTAGTATCGAGCTTATTGATACCAATGCAGCAGCTCCCGATCAGGTGGTTGAGCAGGCAAACGGCGCAAGAAGCTGGATCTTAAAGAATGCTTGGGTAGCTAAGTACAATGCTCCCGATATGGACGCTAAGACATCAGACGTTGCTATCGAAAGTGTTGAACTTGCATACGAAGAGCTCGTAATACCTAACTAAGGTAAACGTCATAAGCCATCCGGGCATCCGGATGGCAAAGGGCTTAAATCAGATTTAAGTCTTTTGCCATTCGGATGCATTGCATAATAAAAAAGGAGATATATATCATGGAAACTTTATATGAATTCACACTTCCAAAGGGTTATGTTGACAGAAACGGAGATGTTCACAGAAGGGGAAGAATGAGACTGGCTACAGCCGGAGATGAGATCTCGGCTACAAGAGATCCCAGAGTATTATCCAACCCTTCTTATCTTACGATCGTTATCCTTTCAAGGGTTATAACCGAGATAGAAGGACTTGAGACCGTTCTACCAAGCCATATAGAGTCTCTTTTTACGGCTGATCTGGCATTCCTTCAGGATATGTATCAACGTATTAATGATATTGAACCTCCTATGATGCAGTGTGTTTGTCCTGATTGTGGAAAAGTATTTGAGGTACCTTTAAATTTTACCGAGGAGGGCTAAGGCTTTATCCAAAGGATGAAATGTATAAGGAAATGGCATTTATTTCCTATTACTTCCATTGGAGTCAAGATGAGGTCGAAAAGCTTGAACACGTTGAACGGAGACGTTGGTGCAAAGAGATTTCAACGATAAACAAGAGTCTGAACCCCTCAAAAAATAACAAGAAAGAAAAGAGCATTCTCGAATTTAAACCCATGTGAGCAACGGAGGGTGAAATAAATGGCTGATGAAACTAAAGAAAATAAAACAGAGTTATTTGACAGAGACGAACAGGCTACTACAAATAGTCTTAACGCTGATCAAAAAGAAGAACGGAATCAACTGAAATTCGGAGATGTTTACAGGCCGAAGGAGACATCCGGAGATAATGGCTTTACCAGTTTTTTTGGGGACTTTTTCTCAGGGGACACAATGGGAGATATGGTCTGGAATGACAGACGTGAACCGGTGAACAGTTATAGCTTTCTGCTGAGAGTAGAGGGCTTTCTTGATGCGCCTTGCAAGTCGGTTCGTGCTTTTACCAAAGAGCTGGACTTTGAGGAGATAAAAGAAGGTGGTCGAAATGACTACGTAGTACTTAAAAGAAAACCTACCGCTCACAGGTTTACTCTTCAGGTGGAAAGATACGTGGCAATTGATGCGATCGATCCTCTACAGCTCGGAACAGAGTTGGTATTACCTCTGTTTTTAGGTGTGTTTAAAAGATTGACCAGTGATGAGAATGAAATGTCAAGAGTATATTTCTTTACCGGCTGTGTAGTTACGGGAAAAGAATTCGGGGCATTGGAGGC
>JAILKW010000335.1 GCA_024693455.1 Lachnospiraceae bacterium | reverse complement strand
GAGTATATTTGCTGCATCGTTTGCAATGCCTGTAAGTGTTATCTTGTTTTCTGCAGTTGCAGCATATGCTATAGGCACGTAAGTATCTTTTACACCAAGTGCATCTTTGGAATTTTCAACATAAAGCTTAGCGTAAACAGTACCGCTTGAACCCTTTGTCTGATAGCTGACGTTTCCTCTTGCATCAATTGTTACACCGCTCTTTGTATCTTCGGTATATTTATCTTCCTTCTCATCATAGGTATAAACCTTAGTGTCATACTTAAGCTCGCCGTAAGTTGAAGAAGCACCGATTGAAGCAGAATTCTTTACGGGATTTACGCTTATGGCATTACCTGTACGGATGGAGTTGGTAGCAAAAAGCTCTGTAACATAAACATTAACAACGATCTTAGAGGTTGATGCAACCGGAGCACCGTCCTTGGTTTCGAATGTTATGGTTGCATGTCCCGGACGTATCGCATTAATCCTTCCGTTTGTATAGGTAACTATACCTGTATCGCTTGATGTAACATCAAGATAGTTGTTTGCATTACTTGTGATGTTGATGTTGGCTGTTGATTTATCCTTTGTGCTGAGGATGACAGTCTTATCGTCATTCTTAATGCTTTCATATGCTTCGGAATCATTCTGAAGCTCTTTACCTACATTAATATCCGGAACTCTGGAGCCGTCATATGTACCAATAGAAGAAGCATTTACCGCACCTGTTAAAGTAATGAAAGCTACTTCATTTTTAGTAACATTGATCCTTACTCTTATCTCACTTGCCTTGATCCCTGATGCATTGGAAGCTGCTGTGGAGATAGTGATGTCTGCAGATCCTTCACCTACGGCAGTTACCTGACCGTTATTGGAAACGGTGGCAATACCTGTATCGGAACTGGAGTAAGAAATAGCCTGGTTGCTTCCTGATCTGGCATTTAAGTAAATGGTTTTGTTCTTTGTAAGATCAAGAGCTACCGAATCGGGAGCTGTCTTTGTGGTGAATCTTACATTATCATATGTGTCTGCTTTGTATGTAACGGATTTGCCGTCGCGATCATAATCGTATGTTGCTGAAAGCTCGCCGTCACGGGCAACAACTTCAACTTTGAAAGTAAAGGTGTTTTCCGATGTGGACTTATCCTTTGCTGCAGCCTGTTTTATCGTAACATTTGTGGTACCTGTAGCGTTTGCAACGAAATAAACACTGTAGGTTGATTCTTTAAGTTCGGGCTTTTTAACACTGGTAGCTGTAATGCTTCCTACGTTATCTTTATCCTCAGTTACGTATGAAACGATAGTGGAGCTTCCTACAGTTGTAGAAAAATCCGTTACTCCGGAAATCTGGGCGGGAGCTGTATCGGTTTTGGCATCGATCTTAAAAGCTTCTCCCTTATATACCTTAATAGTCTGTCCGGCATTAACAGCTCCTGTATCTATTGATCCGCTTGCTGTTACGGAAAGATTTGATTTGGAAATTACAGATACTTCTGAAGTCTGGATGCCGACGATCTTTGATCCTGCATACTTTGTGATGGTAAGAGTGGATGTGCCTCCCTTAACGCCCTGGAACTGAAGAGTTTTATTTGATGCGGGATTGTAATCTGTTTCGTTACCGTTTACATCATGACTGTCAACCATGAGCTTAAGTACATCAGATGATGAGCGAACCTTGTAAGTTATGTTTTCAACAAGTCCTTCATAAGTCTCTGTTGTAGCTGTAGGCATGTTAAGTGTTATGGTAGTATTGATCGCTATCGATTCTGACTGTGAGAGTGTAGGATCAACGGTTATCTTTGTGTCTGCCGCAGCAAGAGAAATGCTTGCCGGCACAAAAAGCTGCGAATTCGGTGTTACATATGAAAATGTTGTTGCGGCTACAAGCGCAAGTGCAAGAGCCTTTTTAAATTTATAAGCCATGAATTGCCTCCTTGAAAATTGGTAGTAATGGTTCGCATCCCGTGTTAGCCGGCATAGTGGATGTTTGCCATATTGTTTGTGTTACTTTTCTGACTATTAGATAATTCTTGTCAGGGAAAAGTTTCGTAAATTTTTAATTTTTATCACCGGCCCTACTATTTACAGTATTTAATTATAGTAAAAACCGGGGTGTAAAGCAAAAATCTTTTGTTGTTTTAGGGGAAATGTAGTAGGATATACCTCAGATGAGATATTATACTGATTGTTTTAAGAGGAATATGATTTGAATAGGGAAGAATTTCGAAAATTAGTTGAAAAGGGACCGGTATTTTTGGATGGAGCGACCGGAACCAATCTTTTTAAGGCGGGTATGCCATCCGGAGTTTGTCCGGAAGACTGGATAAGAAAAAATCCAAAGGTCATGATCGAACTGCAGCGAAGTTATGTTGAAGCGGGATCTGACATTATATACGCACCGACCTTTACAGCCAACAGAAACAAATTGTCCGAGTACGGACTTGAAACCGAACTCGAGGAAATAAACAGGAGAATGGTTTCAATTTCAAGGGAAGCGGCGGGAGGAAAAGCTCTGGTAGCCGGAGATCTTACCATGACGGGAGTATCACTTTCACCTCTGGGCGAAACGGATTTTGAAGAACTTGTGGATATATATAAAGAACAGGTAGAAGCCATTTTAAAAGAGGGGGTTGATCTTTTTGTCATAGAGACAATGATGAGTCTGCAGGAGAGCAGGGCGGCCGTTTTGGCGGTAAGAGAGTCCTGTGAACTTCCGATCCTTGTTACGCTGACTTATAATGAGGATAAAAGAACCTTATACGGTACACAGCCGGCAACGGCTATGAATGTTCTTCAGGGGCTCGGAGCAGATGCGGTTGGTCTCAACTGTTCCACGGGTCCGGCGGCTATGAAAGAGCTTGTTGAAGAAATGTATGAGGTAGCAAAGATTCCCATAATAGCAAAACCCAATGCCGGGCTTCCGGAACTGGAAAACGGTGAGAGTGTTTACAAAATGACACCGGAAGAGTTTGCCGGTGAAATGCAAATTCTCGTGGAAGCGGGGGCTTCTATTGTGGGCGGCTGCTGCGGAACAACCCCGTCACATATCAAAGCATTGTGTGACAGGGTCCAAAATATGAAGACCAAAAAACCCGATCCTGTAATTAAAAGGATGCTTTCATCCGAAAGAATGAATATAGAAATTAAGCTTGATGCGCCTTTTATGGTTGTAGGAGAAAGGATAAATCCTACGGGGAAAAAAGCTTTGCAGGCTCAGCTTCGTGAGGGCAAGCTGGATATTGTAAGAAATTTTGCAAGAGAGCAGGAAGAAAAGGGAGCATCTGTTCTTGATATCAATATGGGGACAAGCGGTATTGATGAAAAGGAGATGATGCTTCGGGCAATAGAAGAAGTAACATATACCTCAGATCTTCCTCTTTGCATCGATACAAGCCATCCCGATATTATGGAAGCGGCATTAAGACGTTATCCCGGAAGAGCACTTATCAATTCAATATCCGCCGAAATGCCGAAAAGAGATGAATTGCTTTCCGTTGCAAAAAGATACGGAGCTATGTATATTCTTCTTCCGTTGTCCGAAGCGGGACTTCCCAAGAACATAGAAGAGAAGCATGCAAATATTCATACAGTGCTTAATGCAGCGTCTGAATTCGGACTTGGAAAGGAAGATGCGGTAGTGGATCTTCTTGTGGCTACGGTAGGAGCAGATAAAAAGGCTGCTATCAAT
>JAILKW010000332.1 GCA_024693455.1 Lachnospiraceae bacterium | reverse complement strand
AGCTTCGTTCGACTTGCATGTGTTAAGCACGCCGCCAGCGTTCATCCTGAGCCAGGATCAAACTCTCATGTTATAATCTTAAACACTTCGTAAAGTGCTTCGTTTCGAATTTAATCCGGCAAAAGATCAAGCTTAGCTTTTTCCTTCTTTTACCGTTTTGGTTGTGTTAAGTTCTCGATTAATTATCGTCTTAACTATTTATTCTCAAATAGAATTTAACGGATTTAATTCAAGGTTGTTTCACTGTTCAATTATCAATGTATGTCGCTGTCTCAGTCGCTTTTATTTGTTTCAATTCTTTGCGACAGCTCATATAGAATATCACTTAGTTCATCGCTTGTCAAGCACTTTTTTATTTTTTTGCTTTTTATTTTTGATCATATATACCTTTTCGTCTAAAAACCAATTTAGCGATCAAAAGTTCTGATCAAAAACCTTTCAAGCGAAACGGAGAAGGAGGGATTTGAACCCTCGCGCCGCTATTAACGACCTACTCCCTTTCCAGGGGAGCCCCTTCGGCCAGCTTGGGTACTTCTCCAAATAACTGCCTATCTAAAAGCTCATCCCTAAAGGAAATGCCGTATGCGGTCCTCCCTTGAAGGATTATTCTATAACGGAGAGGGTGGGATTCGAACCCACGCGCCCTTGCGGACAAACGGTTTTCAAGACCGCCTCGTTATGACCACTTCGATACCTCTCCAATTGTTGCCGCTTTGCGGCGGCGAAGATTATATTACCACGCACCTTACCAAATGTCAACAACAAATTTCATTTTTTTTGAAGGTCAGGATCTTTTCCCTTTTCTACTATACTTATATACCGTTTTATAACCCGACTGCACCTTTTGCCAGACTGTCGGCTTCCTCATTTCCGGGTATTCCCGAGTGCCCCTTCACATGTATAAAATTGATCTTCATTCCGCCCGCCCTGGCATTTGAGATAAATTCCTCATAATCCCGCGTAAGCTTCTTATTTCTTTTCCATGTTTTATCCGCCCAGCATTTAATCCCTTCATAATCATAATAGACAGTAAGTTCTTCAATACCAAGATCCATCGCTTTTTGGACAGCAGCCATGGAGCCGCTTACTTCTCCCGCAACATTTCTGCTCGATGCCGCTTCTGCATCATTATCACTGCCGGTCAATATATATTTGTTTCCGTTATGAATAAGAAAACCACCGTAACCGTATACTTTAGTTGAAATATTATAAGAGCCGTCAACAAAGGCATAGGTATCGGGAAGTACTATATCCGATCCCGTACCTTCATTATCATCCGAAACGGTCTTTTCGGGCTTCGCAGAAGAGACACTGTCAGCCGCAAGAGAATCGGACAATGCCTTAAGCATTGCCTCTTTGGCTTCAATCTCGGTAACAAAACCTATAAAATTAGTACCGCCTTTTTTCTTTTCCAAAAGACAATCGTTCCAACTTTTATATATTCCGTTTTCAGGATGATTCTTATCTATATAGAAATTCTTCTTTGCCATATTTCCTCACATATC
Source organism: Lachnospiraceae bacterium (assembly GCA_024693455.1). Taxonomy (GTDB): domain Bacteria; phylum Bacillota; class Clostridia; order Lachnospirales; family Lachnospiraceae; genus Weimeria. The sequence continues at coordinate 26,775 of JAILKW010000332.1, read as the reverse complement.
GCTATATCTTTGGGTGTGGTAACTTTTATATTGTCGTAATTCCCCATAACAAATTTAATTTTTTTATCGGGAAATGCCCTTTCCACTATCATCGCATCATCCGTTATTTCCGAGAATGCTCCCTCTCCCATTTCAAAAAGTCTGCTGTATGCATCTTTCAAAAGCGCTGAAGCAAATCCCTGAGGTGTCTGGATCGACCATACACGTGAGCGGACCGGAGTAGAAGAAACAAAGCCGTCCTCATCGGACAGCCTTACCGTATCTATTGAAGGAACCGCAGTCACACAAGCTTCATGTTCCTTTGTTTCCATGATCATTCTTTCTATAATATCGTCCGAGATCAGACACCTTGCACCATCATGAACAAGTACATATCGGTTTTTTACATTTTTCAGACCTTCATATACCGAAAAATACCTTGTACTGCCACCGGGAACAACATTACCGACTTTGGAAATGTTGTACTTTTTTACAATATCTTCATATACAAATTCCTCGTCACCGGGCGAAACCACAAGTACGATGTTTGACACATCACTTTTTTCAAATGCTTTCAATGCATAATATATAAGAGGTTTCCCACCTATATCAAGATATTGCTTTTTTATCTTTGTACCCATGCGCGAACCACTTCCCGCAGCAAGGATAACAGCAGAAAAATCTTCCATATTATCTTTCTCCGAGTTTAAGTCCCGGGACAGCGTTAAGCTCCCAGCCGTCGCGTCTGCCTGATATAAACGAATAATACCCCGCAGCTCCGATCATAGCGGCATTATCCGTACATAATATCGGCGGCGGACAATAAAATTTCACGTTTCTTTGATCGCAGGCATCCTTGATCGCCTCCCTGAAGGCTCCGTTTGAAGCAACTCCTCCGGCAAGCGCAAACTTATCGACACCGAATTCCTCTATGGCCATAACAGCATGATCGCAAAGTGTCCCTACAACTGCTGCCTGGAAGGAAGCTGCAATATCAGCTTCATTATAAGTCTCACCCTTCATGGTACATCCGTTCATATAATTAAGAACAGCCGATTTTAAACCGCTGAAGGAAAAATCATAAGGCCTGTCGGAAACTTTGGCCCTCGGGAAAGCAATGGCTGAAGGATCTCCCTCTTTTGCCTTAGCTTCAACCTTGGGGCCTCCGGGATATCCGAGTCCTATGGCTCTTGCCACTTTATCAAAAGCCTCTCCTGCCGCATCATCAACAGTTCTTCCTATTATTTCGTATTTTCCGTAATCCGTGACTTTTACCAAATGAGTATGACCACCTGATACGACAAGGCAAATAAACGGAGGCTCAAGCTCAGGTGCGCTGATATAATTGGCACTGATATGCCCCTCAATATGATGGACTCCGACAAGCGGAATATTTCGTGCAAATGCAATTGCCTTTGCTTCCGCCACACCGACAAGCAAGGCTCCTACAAGTCCCGGTCCGTAAGTAACCGCTATGGCGTCCATCTCATCAAGTCCCATGGCAGCCTCTTTAAGCGCTTCGTCTATAACCTGATTTATTCTTTCTATATGTTTTCTTGAAGCGATCTCCGGAACAACTCCACCGTAAAGCGTATGGATCGGCACCTGGGAAGAGATCACATTGCTTCTTACATCTCTTCCGTTAACCACTACCGATGCTGCGGTTTCGTCGCATGAACTTTCTATCGCGAGTATTTTGATTTCATCGTTTTTCATATGTTAACTGCCATTCCTGTCGGACTGTTTAAATGCGACTATCTTATATTTGCCTCTGTGATCTCTGCGCAGAGCATATTTTTGAAAAGTCGTCTGATAATCCTGACCCTCTTTTATGCAATAATATGACAAAACATAAGCCATATTGTCGCCGTTTAGCTTTGTCTTTACAATATCTTTGGTATCCGCAACTTCGGACGTTACCAGCTTTTGTCCTCTGGTTTGTATTTCTTTTATTTTAGCCCTGGTGCGATTAAGATACTCCTCCGGCGGGTTCTGCGCGGCAAGTTCATCATCCATAAGTATCCTGGTCTTATCACAAAGTCGCTCTATTTCTTCCTCCGTCATATTTTCGGAATAATACAGGGCAAGTATTCTGTTATACCATTTAACCACTTCCCGCGGCGTCTGCGGATAATTCTTCGCAAAATCTGCATTAAGAACAAGTTCTTTTTCAGACTGTTTCTCAACCTTAACTTCCGTAGAACTTCCGCTGTTCATCCTCGTAAGATAGGTATAATATCCTATTACAAGAATTGCGAAGGAAACAGCAATTATCCCCGTTCGGATTATATTCTTCATTAATCTTCCTCCGGAAAATCCAACTCTGCCATTTTACCGTCTTTACCGAGGTGACTCCTCGGAAATATCGTTTTTACTTCTTTCATATATCTTCGTCCGTCAGGCATGGATGGCGAAAAATGTGTCAGCCACATTTCTCCAACATCAGCTTCCGCTGCCATACGGGCCGCTTCATAAAATGTCATATGTTTATATGCTTTGGCTTTTGAAGCTTTTTCAGGCTCTCCATACATGCCTTCACAAATAAACAGATCCGACCCTTTAGCATTTTCCACTATGGATGCAGTAGGTCGGGTATCGGTGCAATACGTTACTTTTATACCCTTTCTTTCGCTCCCCATTACCATATCGGGAGTATATACCTTCCCCTCATACTCAACCTCATTTCCCTTCTGAAGGGGATTCCAAAGTTGGACGGGAAGTCCGAGTTCTTTTGCCGCCTCAACATTAAACTTACCCTTGCGAGGTATGGAAAGTGAATATCCGTAACACGGCACATTATGATTTACACGAAAAGCATGAATAAGATATCCGTTTAGTTCGATATCTTCTTCTTTTTCGGAAAGTTCAATATATTTAATATCGAAAGGCAACTCGGGAGCTATCACACGAAGTGAAGAAACAACCCTCTCCAGTCCCTTCGGTCCAACCATTGTTACAGTTTCGGTTCTGTCCGAATTACCCATCCCAAGAAGCATTCCGGGAAGTCCGCTTATGTGATCTGCATGATAATGAGTAAAAAGCATGGTATCTATCGGATTGGGACTCCATCCTGCTTTTTTCATCGCGATCTGTGTTCCCTCGCCGCAATCTATAAGTATATCACTGCCGTTATATCTGGCCATCATTGATGTCAGATGGCGATTGGGCATGGGCATCATTCCGCCCGTCCCGAGCAAACAAATATCCAACATAATCAAAAAAGTCCTTATCCGGACTAAATCTCCTTATAAAGTAAAGACTCACCCGAAGGTCATTCGCGGTTCAGGCATGTTCAAAGGTCTTTTTAGTATTAAAGCAGACACACCATAATATCCGCATCCTCTTTGGGGTTATCGTAAAAATTTTTTCTGGTCCCGGAAACAATAAAGCCGCTTTTTTCATATAATCTGTGAGCCGTCTCATTTCCTACGCGAACCTCAAGAAAAATTTTTGAAAGATTTCTTTTTTTTGCTTCACTTCTTATTATATTCATAAGCGAAGACCCTATTCCCCTTTTTCTGTGGTCAATATGGGTGGCGACAGATGGTATCTCTCCCTCATCGGCAGCAAAATACATAACAACGTAACCTGCCAACTGACCATCTGAAACGGCCACAAACACAACTGCATTTTGACTTATTATGGCATCTTCAAAATCTGCCTTATGCCAAAATGAAGTCATGGATGATTTTGAGATCCTCTCAAGTTCCGGAGCATCCTCAAAGTCGGCAAGTCTAATATCAGACATTGGCCTTCTCCTTTTCGGCTCTTTCTCTTTCCGCCTGTGATAATCTCAGATAATCCGGCCTGTGCGCAGCCGCCGTTTCGTATTTTCCTTCCGAATAATAAACAAAAGCAAGTGCTCCTACCGCACCGGCTCTTTGTCTTGAAAGATGAGAAGGCGCAAAAGAAAACGGAACGGTGATCTTTTCCCTTATAGTATCCGAAAAAACCGGAACTCCGTCACCGAGGAAGACGACGGGTTCTTCTTTTTCATTAACAGCAGAAATGATCTCTCCTATATCCACCGCACATGCTTTTTTTACTACAACAAAATGTCCGGCTTCATCAAAGCGATAAAGGCCGGTATAGGTTTGATTTCTTCTGGCATCCATTATCGGACATATAAGTCCCGAAAAACCGTAAAGATTGTATGCAAGAGCATCGACCGTGGGAACCGCGATCACCGGTATATCAAGCGCAAGCCCAAGTCCCTTTGCCGTTGCGGAACCAATACGAAGTCCCGTAAAAGAACCCGGGCCTCCCGCAACCGCTATTGCATCAACAGTATCCATATCCAGTTCGGTCATTCTTTGAATCTCTGCAAGCATAGGGAGCAAAGTCTGACTGTGTGTCTTTTTATAATTGACCGTATACTCGGCAATCAGCGTATCATCCTCCAAAACCGCAACCGATGCGACAAGTCCCGAGCTGTCAAGCGCTACTATCTTCAAGACAATTCCTCCACTACAATTCTTCTGTGATCAAATCCTTTTTCCAGGTCTTTTTCAATGGTGATAGCCGTCCTTTTGGCAGGCAAAATATCCTCAATAAGCTCTGCCCACTCTATAAGACAGACCCCTTCTCCGTAGAAATAATCTTCATATCCTATTTCTTCCATTTCCTCGGGATCTGCAATACGATATACATCAAAATGATAAAAAGGCATTAATCCGCTTTCGTACTCACATACTATTGTAAAAGTCGGACTTGTAATATCCTCTTTAACCCCAAGACCTTTTGCCAGCCCCTTGGCAAAAACTGTTTTTCCGACGCCAAGATCACCTGTTAATGTAAAAATATCCCCGGGTTTTGCCTCTTTAGCTATACTAATGCCGAGAGCCTCAGTCTCTGCGGCTGAATCCGTTTCAAATAATTTTTTCATGCGAACAAGTATACCACTATAGGGCGAAAAAAACAAATACGCATCCGAAGCCGTCTGCCGCAGATATCAGGCAAATACCGCGGTTTTTGGATCCGAATGCGTATCTTATTAATGAAGTATAGGTGAAATCCTCTTGTAGATCACCAGGGTGATTATTACTGAGCAAACTGCCTTAAAAAATGTAAAAGGAACATTAAATATAAGAAGGCACTGCCATAACTCGTTAACCGCAGGGAAAATGACCTTATATGCTGCCACTATAGCTTCCCTTGGCATAAAGTTTTCATAGAAGGGATATGTGATATAGGTATTTATCGGGAAGGAAAGTGCTGCCATACAAAGCGCTCCCACAACACATCCTATTATTGCATTCTTCTTGGTCTTGGATCTCTTGTAAATAAGACCTGCGGGAAATACAAAGGCTGCTCCGATAAGAAAGTTTGCAAGTTCTCCGACTCCGCCTGTCTGAGAAAGAGTAAGATGAATAAGATTCTTTACAAGCTCTATCGCAACTCCGCTTACAGGTCCAAGTGCAAATGCACCCAGCAAAGCCGGAAGATCCGAGAAATCCAATTTTATAAACGATGGCATAAGCGGTATGGGAAATTCAAAAAATTGAAGTATGAAAGCAATCGCCGAAAGCATTCCGGTAATCGCTAAATATTTGGTTCTGCTGACCTCCTTTGTCTCTGCCCTTTCAAAACTTGATCTAACATTTGCGTCACTCATTTTGTTCTCCTTTCAAACGCACATTACTCCAAGGCCGCTATTTAGAAAAAAGAAAAGCCCCGCCAAAAAAGCGGGGCAAAAATTCATCCGATGTTTGACAAACACACCGAAAATTTCTTTGATCATTATCTTCTCTCATCCAGACTATACTGTCGGCACCGGAATCTCACCGGTTCAGCTTGGCAAAACCAAGGTCACGGGCTTTCCGAAAGATCGGAATCACCGTCGGTCGGGAATCACACCCTGCCCCGAAGACTTATTAAATTACCGAAATTAACTATATTACAAGTCAAAATATATGTCAAGTGATCGCATTATCTATTTATTATCGAAATCACCATCGTCATCTCCGTTTAGATCTTCAAAAGATTCTTCATCCAATACATCGCCATCCATAACCGTGTCGTTTTCTGCCCGGCTTACATCACCCTTTGCTTCATCATTTGTCTTTACATCAACATTAGGCTCATGTACCGTAAGCTGGGGATAAGGAATGGTTATACCGTATTTATCGAAGATAAGCTTTATCTCCCTGAAGAAGCAGCGTTCCACCACCATACGTAAAGGAGATTTTGCATATACAACGAATCTGAGCACGACACCGTTAGCCGCGAGTTCGGCAACTCCCTGATATCTAGGCGCAGAAACCGCTCCGTATAGCTTATCTGTCATCTTCGGAAGTTCCGCTTCAAGTATTTGTTCAACCCTCTCAAGATTTTCTTCATAGCCGATCTTAACCTTTATGGTTCTTCTTGTCACCTCTCCACGGCAGTTGACTATGTTGGAAAGCTGAGAATTATTATACATTTTGATATCACCAAACCACTCCACTCTTGTGGTTCGTATACCGATCTGTTGAACCGTTCCCCAGAAATCGCCTAAAGAAATAAAATCGCCGACTCTGAGAGTACCCTCGAAGATCATAAAGATTCCCGCAAGTACATCCGTTACCAATTCTTTTGCACCGAAACCTATCATCATGGAAAGGATCCCGGCCGAAGCAAGAAGTGTTCTCGTATCAACTCCGAACTGAGACAAACCATAGTATACAAACAATATTACGCACACGTATTTTAATGAAGTACGTATAAGAAGGCAAACCGTCTCAATCCTGGAATTTGAATATTTTGAAATCTGATATAAAATCCTGCTCAAAAAAACGACCAGAACATAAAGAAGACATATCAGAAATATACACGAAGAAACTGCAAATATATTAAATCCTTTTTCCCAATTTCCGGAAGCAATATATAAAAGTCCGGTCGGATCACTTACCGAATCGGCTCCCGTCAGGCGAAGCGAGATTACCGGGAAAATACTTACCAGGCAGAGAATGAGCAAGACAACATCAATTATTTTTTTCATTCTCTCCTCGGCACTCTGTTCGTTTTTGGGAACGGAGGTCATATTCCATCTCTCTTCAAATCCCCACTCATTATCTCTGGATTTGACAAGGTTGGAAAGACCTCTTAATATTCCTTTTTCTTCAAGCAGTTCCTCTTCTTCGATCGACTCCGCTGTTATCTCGTCACTATTCTCATCGGAAGAATTATCATCGGATTCTCCATTAGGATCTGCATCCGCATCCCCTTCGGGTCCTTTTTCAGGCACAATTCTTTTTGGATCAGCTTCAACAACACTTTTATCATAATGGAAAAGTGCCATAGCTACCATAAACAGTGAGCATAGTAAAATGAAAAGAGCTACTGACAGTGACCTGAAAAACGGATCGATCGAAAACGTTTTTGAAGCCAGCGGAACAAAATAATGTGACTTCGTTTCTCTTACGCCGGCATAATACTCTTTTCCGTCCAAACTGATAAAACCGCTGTAATTATCTTTAAGATATTTATTGGATATACCGATATCCTTAGCCTTCATACCAATAATACTATCAATAGTGGAATTTGTGATCTCTTTGGTTTTTTTATTTATCGCAAGAGCATGGTCCGGAAGTCCTATTATCGTATTTTCGAGAACACTGTCAATATCCATATGCTCGGTAAGACTTCGCCTCAGATCGGTAGGCATTCCTATGATAACCGCCCCCACCGAATCATAATTGGCATCCTTTATTGAGGCACCGAAATATTGAATCTCCTCTCCGATATACGACTCCAGCACAACATCTCCCACCATAGCCTCTACACCTTCCAGCAACGGAACAAACGGCTTTGTCCATGAGTTTGAATCCTCACCTAATACAATTCGATCGTAAGGAGAATTGGTTACGACCAAATTCCCGTCCATATCAAAAATAAAGATATAGGTTGCCCTCATAACATTGGCTACTTTTAATACCAATTCTTTATCGGGATAAGTCCTTCTTGCCCCCAGGGCTCTTGCAAAAAATACCGTCTGTAGCAGATATTGATCATCCAGCCAGGTATCAATCCTTTCTTTTTCAGCCTTATAAGAATCCATAGTCTCCGCAGCGACCCGGGCATGACTGTCAATAGTTTTAAGATCTCTGGTGACATCCGTCAAAGACTGATAATACAGGGTAATTGAAAAAACAAGCACTGCGGTTACCACAGATGAAAATTTAAATCGTCTTTTCAATACATTTATACTGTTTTCATGTTTTATAAGAGAAAGCGATATGTACTTAGCCAAAAGCCATAATGCAACAAGCGTAACAACAAAAACCGTAAACACCGGTTGTACTACTGTCACAAAAACTTCAGAAAAAGGAATTCCGATCAAAACATACTTACCATCGTATTCCTCTAACCTTCCGACCATACATACATTTAACAGGTCATCGAAAAAATCTTCCAGTTTATCAAGATTGCCTGTACTTGTATTTATGGGATAAAAGCTGAAATTTACACCATCCATAATTCCGGCATTCAAAACCAGCTTTACACCTTTGTATTTCTCATTTGGGTGAGCAATGATTTTTCCTTCTTTGTCAAGCACGACAACAGAACCTTCCTGCCCAACCTTGATCCGAATGACCTGTTCAGTCCATGTAAGCGTATCTGAAATAAGACTTTCAAGATCTTCTTCTATCATTTTTTCATTATCAAAATATACGTCATTGCCCTTTTTTTCCTTAAGGTATTTTAGTTCCCTATCCCTGATGTCACGAATATTTTCATACGTTTCCCTAAGTTTTTTCTCATTTTCTTTTAACTTTGGTAATAAATAAGAAACCTGTTCGGTCGCACGGTCAATTTCCGGACTCATAATATCCTTTGTCTTGTTACCATACACGGTTATTACTATATTAAGAAAAGGGATCATCATGATTATCATGATAAGATATACCCTTTTTATCCGACGTTTTAACTTAATATCGTATTTCTTTTCCGGACTCATTTCTACCTTGGCCATTCTTCAACCTCTAATCCAATTTGATATCTTTTAACAACCCTGACAAACTGCTTCCAAAAACATCACTTTTACCGCGATTTTCTTTGGGTTTATTATTACCCTTTTTATTGGGATGATTATTTCCCGTTTTCTTTTTATGCTTTGCGTCTCCCGACGACTTCTTCCTGTTGGGTTTCCGATCTTCCTCATTTCTTTGACCGGCCGGTCTTTCGTGTTTTCCGTTTTCTCCTGCGATATCACCTTTTCCGATACGCATGGAAAGCGCAATCCTTTCCTTTTTGATATCCACGTCAAGAACCTCAACATCCACGATATCTCCCACAGATACTGCCTCGATCGGATGTTTTATAAATTTGTCTGTCATATGAGAAATATGTACCAGTCCGTCCTGATGCACACCTATATCTACAAAGGCTCCGAAGTCCACTATGTTACGAACCGTTCCCTTAAGAACCATTCCGGGCTTTAAATCTTCAAGATTTAAAACATCGCTTCTTAATATCGGTCTTGGCATGTCTTCACGCGGATCGCGTCCGGGCTTTTCAAGTTCTTTTATGATATCGGTAAGGGTCGGAACACCAACTCCGAGTTCGCCGGCAAGTTTTTCAACATTTCCGGCTTCTTTAGCAATGCCTGAAAGCCCTCCTCTTATCTCTTCATGAGTATGTCCGAGCATGGCAAGAAGTTTTTCTGTTGCATCATAACTCTCCGGATGAACACCGGTATTATCAAGAGGATTTTCTCCGCTTCTTATCCGAAGGAATCCCGCGCACTGCTCATAGGCTTTAGGTCCGAGTTTACTTACGGAAAGAAGCTGCTCCCTCTTTGTAAATTCTCCGTTCTCCTCTCTGTAAGTTACGATATTTTTGGCAATTGCTTTTGATATGCCGGCAACGTAGGAAAGAAGAGGAGCTGACGCGGTATTAAGATCAACACCTACTTTATTAACACTGTCTTCCACGACACCGGAAAGAGCCTCCGTAAGCTTTTTCTGATTCATATCATGCTGATACTGTCCCACACCTATGGACTGGGGATCTATCTTAACCAGCTCGGCAAGAGGATCCTGGAGACGCCTTGCAATTGATGTTGCGCTTCTTTGTCCCACATCAAAATTAGGGAACTCTTCGCTGGCAAGCTTACTTGCACTGTACACACTCGCTCCTGCCTCATTAACTATAACGTACTGAACAGGTCTGTCTATCTCTTTTATAAGTTCGGCTATAATCTGCTCCGATTCCCTTGAAGCCGTTCCGTTTCCGACAGAGATAAGATCCACACTGTATTTGTCTATCCACTTTTTAAGTACGACTTTTGACTCTTCCACCTTGTTCTGAGGCTCGGTGGGATAAATAACAGTAGTATCCAAAACCTTTCCCGTCGCATCAACAACCGCAAGCTTACATCCCGTTCTGAATGCCGGATCCCACCCGAGAACAACTTTTCCGACAATTGGCGGCTGCATAAGAAGCTGTTCCAGATTGGCTCCAAACACATGAATAGCTCCATCCTCGGCTTTCTCCGTCATGCCGTTTCTGATCTCTCTTTCAATCGAAGGAGCGATAAGTCTTGTATAGGAATCCGCGATCGTCTCTGAAAGCACGGGCGAGGTCTCTTTATTGTCCTTTGTAATAACCTTGCTCTCAAGATACTTTAATATATCTTCCTCGGGGGCAGTTATCTTAACAGACAAAAAGTCTTCTTTTTCTCCTCTGTTAAGGGCAAGTACTCTGTGTCCCGGCACCTTGCTGACAGGCTCATCAAACTCATAGTACATCTCGTAGACGCTTTCGGCTTCTTTATCTTTTGCAACCGAAACAACATGGCCCTTCTGCTCCGTAATCTCCCTAATATATGTTCTGTATTCGGCATTGTCCGAAATCATCTCGGCAATGATATCCTTTGCTCCGGCAAGAGCATCTTCAGCTGTATGAACATCATTTTCCGGATCTGCAAACTTTTCGGCTTCTTCCATAACGGACGTTTTGATCTCCTGCTCAAGAATAAGCATGGCAAAAGGCTCAAGTCCTCTCTCCTTGGCAATGGTTGCCCTCGTCCTTCTTTTGGGACGGTATGGACGATAAAGATCATCAACCGCAACCTGTGTCTCGGCAGATTCTATTGCTTCTTTTAGTTCGTCGGTAAGCTTGCCCTGTTCTTCTATTGATGCAAGAACCGTCTGCTTCTTTTCCTCAAGATTGCGAAGATAATTAAGCCTTTCGTAAAGGTTTCGAAGAACTTCATCATCCAATCCTCCGGTAACCTCTTTACGGTATCTGGCGATAAAAGGGATCGTGTTACCCTCATCTATGAGAGTCACGGTAGCCAGCACCTGCTGTCCGCGGATGTTAAGCTCCTCCGCAATCTTTGTTATTATGTCCATTTTCACTCCTCCTATGAAATCATAATTTATCTGTCACCGGAATAGCCGGTTTTATACGTTCTTTATACACACTTTATTTCGCAAAAACGCGTACATGAAAACATGTACGCGTAGTTCATTATCCTTGCAAAAATAACTTGCAATCAAATTGTAAGCGCCGTCATGTTGTGGTATCATAATTGATCCCCGTATTTAAAATGCTGCCCAAAGAGGCCTTGTATCTGGAATAGGGATCATCCTTTTTCCCGTCATCCTTAGGCTCCGCCGTAACAGTGGTGGTAAGACCTCCCGAAGTATAGACTCTGCCACATTCGGGACAGACAGCCTGGTGGATGGATACCCCACAGGAAATAACCCTGCCTCCTGTCTGAGCCGCTTTCTTATATGCATTTGCAACATGCTCACCTTCATGAGCCCTGACAGCAGCTCCCGATGCCTGAGGCGAAATATGTTGGGCAGTCTTAAAAGATACCTGTTCATCCGAACCGTCTTTATACTTCCGGTGCTTACAGGTATCGCAGTCCGAAGGGGCAGATTCATAACCCGGTTTTTGACCCGGCTTTAATTCTTCATAACCGCCGTATGATCCGTATCCGCCGGATATCGCGCCTATCTTCATTGACATATGCCCCTCCTTTCCGTGAAATAGTTCACATATATATGGATATTTTATCACGAAAATTCGGTATATTCAACACTTTGCCCCTCTCTTAAGTATTAATTAAATCCCACAAGTTTTTGAGACAGGTGATAACAGAACAGGAAAAATTTCTTTCCCAAAAATGTTCTGTAATGGGCTGCATTACCAAGTATTCCGAAACGTACCTTTTTATACATCTTAGGATTGGTTTCCTTCATATAATCCCACAATTCATGTATTTTAGCATCGTTTTCAGGGGTGTTCGAAACAGCACCCAGCATGCATGAAATAACCGTTATCATTTCAAGATATGAGAGAAGATATTTTCTTTGCTTCTTATTTTGAATCTCAAAAGGATCAAATGCGTCGATCATTATACGATTAACTTTGAGCTGCTGATCTATTCTCTTAACCATGATCTCTTCCTGAACGGACTGACCCTCCCTTCCGATGTAATAATGATAGAAGGTCTCATTCAGATAGTAGATCGTCCTGACATATCTCATGGGGACATATACAAAAATATTGTCAACATAGAAAGTATGCTTAGGCAATGAAAGCTTACAATCTCTGAGCATCTGTGTTCTGTATATCACCGAATGCATGAGAATAAAAAATCCCTTAACATTATGTTTCATTTCTTCCCAGGTAATAATCCGGTCACTTGGGAACAGTACTGAAAGCAACATTCTCCTCTGATGATTCTCCGAAACCTTATCATAAACAAAATTCGTAAGAAACATATCTACGGAAGCGCCTCTGCTTTCAAGGCCGTGCAAGGTATCCAAAACCTTTTTGTACCCTTCCTCATCAACCCAATCATCCGAGTCAACTACTTTAAAATACTTGCCGGTAGCAGCCTTGAGACCTGCATTAACCGCTTCTCCGTGTCCTCCGTTTGGCTGATGTACCGCCGTAACTATATTGGGATATTCTCTTTCATATCTGTCTGCTATCTCACCCGTAGAATCGGAAGATCCGTCATCAACTATAATTATCTCTACTTCATCTCCACCGGGAAGAATGGATTCTATGCATTTTTCCATATACTCCTCGGAGTTGTAACTGGGTATAGCAAAACTGATAAGTTTCTTATTCATCAATACCTCCTCATTTTACGAAAAGATCTTTTCGATACTGTTTTTATCAAGACGTTCACCAATAACTATTATTACATCCTGGCCTACCGCACTCTCTTCCATGATCGTCTTTTTCCGGGTTGCGTTAACAGCCAAAAACTTCCCATCCGATCCGGAAATAAATCCTTTAACTCTTATTACATTGCCGTACGGATCCCCGGAAAAAAGTTTCCCGCAAATGTCACGAATCTCTTCAGGTGAATACGACTGATTCATAAAAAAGAGACAGTCGAAATCGCCCTCACCCTCAAAATATCGTTTCTCGTAAGACGCCGGATGATACTCGGCGGCACAAAGAGATTCAAAGTCCGATTCCGTACATTTATCATAGGCTTTTGCAAACAGCCTTTCTCTTATATCTTCATTGATGCCTATAAGACTAAGAGATCTGTTTAAATGGCTTACGGTATTTTCAAGTTCATTTTCGTACTCGTCCATGTGGCTTACAAAAATCTTACCGGCAACCGCAACCTGGGTTGCAAGCATATACTCGCTTTCCGGCGACAGCTGTTCGGGAAGTCCTGCATCCACAACGGAAATCACATTTCCTGTCTGATACATTTTTTCTATAGTATCATCATGCATTATATCGAAGAATTCGTCAACATCAAAGATGCCCGAGGGCTCAACGACCACTCGGTCAAAGCCCTGCATATACATTGCTATAAGCTTTGTTTTGAATCTTCTCATGTGACATTCTCTGTCAGTTGCAATGACCATTTCCGTATCACACTTGTCGCTGTTTAGCTCATCCAAAATGAGCATATCCACATTAATGGCACCATGATCATTAACTATTATACCCACCTTAAGCCCTCTTTTCAAAAGAAAGGAAACATAGTGTTTTAAAAAGGTGGTCTTGCCTGAGCCCAAAAAACCTGTGATCAGATCTGCTTTAATCATTTAATTCCACTCCTGTGACACTGTAAACAGACATTTATTTTCAAGTCCCGCAAGCGCGGCCCTGCGCCGGAAGCGGGCTAATAACCAAGGATAGCGCCGGATCAACCGACGCTTTCCTGTTAGTCTTCTATAAATTTGTCGTGAACTGCCTTAGTAGCCAGATCCACATCTTCAAGATTGATAAGGACTGTAATTCTTATCTCGGATGTAGCTATCATACGAATATTTACTCCGACATCATAAAGAGCTTCAAACATCTTTGCAGCAACACCTGCATTACTCTGCATTCCCGCACCGACTATGGAAAGTTTTGCTACGTTTTCTTCCTCGATGATCTTTTGGATGGTAAGTCTTTCCTGATTCTCCTTAAGTACGGAAACAGCTTCCTTTGCCTGGTCTTCATCCACTGTGAATGAAATATCCTTTGTATCGTCACGTCCGATAGACTGAAGGATAACATCTACGTTAATATTTTTCTTTGCAAGAACGTCGAATACCTTAAAAGCGATACCCGGCTCATTTCTAAGTCCTATAAGAGCGATCCTGGCTGCATTTTTATCTACCGCAACTCCGCTAACAAGCATGCTTTCCACTTTAGTAACCTCCTTTACAACAGTACCTTCCGCTTTATTAAGTGAAGAACGTACCACTAACTGTACTCCGTATTTCTTTGCCAATTCTACCGATCTGTTATGCAAAACCTTGGCTCCGAGTGTCGCAAGCTCAAGCATTTCATCATAGGTGATCTCCTTGATCTTTTTTGCATTCGGAACAACTCTCGGATCTGCTGTGTATACTCCCTCAACATCCGTATAGATCTCGCATGCATCGGCACGAAGTGCTGCGGCAAGCGCTACTGCAGTTGTATCCGATCCTCCTCTACCGAGGGTAGTGATATCGTCATATTTGTTGATACCCTGAAATCCCGTGACTATAACGATCCTGCCCGATTCAAGCTCATGGGAAATACGCTCTGTATCGATCCTTTTAAATCTGGCATTTGAATATTTTGAAGTGGTGTGCATTGAAACCTGAAATGCATTAAGAGAAATGGCCGGAACACCCAAAGATGCCATTGCCATTGCCATAAGCGAAACCGAAGTCTGCTCGCCGCAGGCCAGAAGCATGTCCATCTCTCTCTTGGGAGCATCCGGATTTATATCATTTGCCATGGCGATCATATCATCCGTAGTATCACCCATCGCCGACAAAACCACTACTACCTTGTTTCCTTTTCGATATTCTTCGATACAACGATTAGCAACATTGAAGATTCTTTCTTTGTTAGCTACTGAAGAACCGCCGAACTTTTTTACGATTAACATAAAACCTCCAAACTCGGAAAAACTATCTGTTTACTTACGCCAGTCTTATTTTATTTATAATATGTTCCTTTCCCATATCTTCTGTCATATCGGAAAGTTTAAGCTCCGTAAGTTCATCCGTAATAAATCCTGTCTCTCCGGAAATTCCCGCATCAACAAAATCAACCTTGGAAAAAATACCGGTTATTGCATCTTTATCAAGATCAGTCCTTATAAAGTACCGATAAGACTGCTGATTGGGATTGGCAAGTGTAAGCTTTTCTTCCTCCCACTCAAGATAAATGTTTTTATCTATGTGTTTTGCAATAGCAACTATATCTCCAACAACCGCAGAAGCTGTGGGTAATTTACCCGCTCCGCTTCCGTAAAACATTCCGTCACCAAGCATGTTACCATGTACAAAGACTGCATTAAAAACATCATCTACATGATAAAGCGGATGCCCGGGTTCAAGAAGGAAGGGTGCCACTCTGCAATAATAGCTGCGGCCTACCTTAGTACTGGTTGCAAGAAGTTTGACCTTTCGACCCATGGCTGCAGCATATTTTATATCATCCGCACTTATTCCGGTAATACCCTCTGTGGGAACATCCTGATAATCAACCTGCTGTCCGCAGATCAATGAAGTAAGTATGGCTATTTTCCTGCAGGCGTCATGACCTTCAATATCAGCCGTGGGATCTTTTTCCGCATATCCTTTCGCCTGTGCCTCACGAAGGACATCATCAAACTCACTGCCTTCGTTTGTCATCTTGGTCATCATATAATTTGTAGTACCGTTTACGATACCTGTTATCTCTTCGATAACATCTCCCGTAAGGCAGGAATTAAGAGTTCGTATTATCGGTATACCACCACCTACGGAAGCCTCAAACATGAAATTAACCTTATGCTCTCTGGCTATCCTTATAAGCTCCGCTCCCTTATCGGCAACAAGGGCTTTGTTTGATGTGGTAACATGCTTTCCGTTTTCAAGCATGGCTTTTACAAATGTATAGGCAGGTTCAACACCTCCCATGGTCTCAACTACAATGTCAATGTCCGGATCTTCTGCAATATCCTTATAATCATGTACAATGATCTTCGAAATAGGATCTCCTTCAAACTCTCTAAGATCAAGAACTTTGGTAACGTTTAATTCTTCTCCGGCTCGTTTTGCCACTACATCCTTGTTAACCTTAAGGATTTCAACAACTCCGGAACCTATGGTTCCGTATCCCATAACTGCTACATTCATTTAACTTCTCCTATTCCGTATCACTGACACCGCGCTTCGGCGCACCAAGCGACATCCATTTTAAATACGCATTCATGAATTGATCCAAAGCACCATCCATAACTGCATCAACATTGCCGCTTTCTTCACCCGTCCTTAAATCTTTTACCATCTTATATGGCTGAAATACATAAGAACGTATCTGGTTGCCCCAGCCTATTTCCGTGACCTCTCCCCTGATGCCTGCTGCCTTTGCCATGTTTTCTTCCTCCCTTAAAATAAGGAGCTTACTTTTCAGCATCTGCATGGCCTTGTCTTTATTCATATGTTGTGAACGCTCATTCTGACATTGAACCACGATCCCGGTCGGAAAATGTGTGATCCTTATCGCAGATGAGGTCTTATTAATATGCTGTCCACCGGCTCCGCTGGAACGGTAGGTATCGATCCGGATGTCTTCATCTTTGATCTCAACATCCACATCCTCTTCTATCTCAGGCATTACATCACATGAAGCAAATGATGTCTGTCTCTTACCGTTGGCATTAAAAGGTGAGATCCTGACCAAACGATGAACTCCCTTTTCAGCTTTAAGATAACCGTACGCATTTGTACCGTCAATCTGAATAGTGACCGACTTTATTCCTGCTTCGTCGCCTTCAAGATAGTCCAAAACCTCAACGGAATAACCGTGCTGCTCTGCCCATCTTGTATACATTCTATATAGCATCGATGCCCAATCACAAGCTTCCGTGCCTCCGGCTCCGCTGTGCAAAGTGACTATGGCACTGTGATCGTCGTATTCTCCGGAGAGAAGAGTTTTTATCCTGATATTATCATATGATTTTTTGAATCCCTCAAAAGCCTCCGATGCCTCATCATACAACTCGGGAGCCATACTCTCGTCCTCTGCCGCCATCTCTATGTAGGCAAGGATTTCATCATAAGATTCCTCAAGTCCGTTATAAACCGTAAGATCATCTTTTAAGCTTTTAAGTGTCTGTGTCTTTTTTGAAGAAATCGTCGGATCATCCCAAAAATCGGGAGCTTCCATCTCTCTTTCAAGTTCTTCTATTTGTTGCTCTTTGCGAGCAATGTCAAAGTGAATCCCTCACTTCCTGTAGTGGACTTTGGTAAGCAAGCAGTTCTTGCTTCATTTGGTCGAATTCAACCACAGGTATCACCTCTTTTCGTTTTCTAAAACTTTAATAGCTTTTTGTACCTGAACATCTTTCAGATAATCATATTTCAGAGATTTTTTGTCTCCGTTGTATTGAAATGCCAGTTCAATATCCGGCTTAATACCTTTTTCATGTATGCACTCACCTTTCGGAGTATAATATGTCTCTATGGTGAGTTTGATAGCGCTTCCGTCGGGAAGCGGTTTGATATCCTGGACTATACCCTTTCCGTAAGTGGTCTCTCCTATGAGAGTGGCTTTGTCAAAATCTCTCATTGCTCCGGCAAAAATCTCTCCGGACGAAGCTGTACTTTGTGATATTAAAACCACAGACGGAATATCAAGCTGATGCTCATCATCAGATGTAAAGTCCTTGCGAACACCCTCTTTATCCAACAGATAAACAAGCACTCCCTTGGGAAGGATTTCATCCAAAATTTCAGTAACGGATTTTACAAGGCCTCCGGGATTGGTACGAAGATCGTAAATGACCGCCTTCATGCCACTCCTTTTTAGTTCCTTAACAGCTTTGTCAAAAGAATTCTTCGTCTCTTCGTCAAAGCCTGAAATACTGATAAGTCCGATATCATCCGTAAGCATTTGATATTCGACTGTAGGATATACGATCTTCTCTCTGGGAACATCCACCGAATAAGTCTTACCGTTTGCATGCTTACCGGTTATCTTTACCTTGGTCCCTTCTTCACCCTTGATCTTTGAAACAAAGTTTGTAAGATCCATCGATGCTGCTGTAAAAGAATCTGCCGATATGATCTCATCACCTGCAAGAATACCGGCCTTTTCTCCCGGTGTATCCTTTATAACATTAATAACAAGAACTTTTCCGCTTTCCTTATCCTGCGTCAGAGTTACACCGATACCTTCGTAATGGCCTTCATAACCCTTCATAACGTCAGCAAGTTCATCACTGCTGTAGTAAGTTGAGTATTTGTCTCCCGTACTTTCCACAAGTCCGCGATACAGACCTTCTTCTTTAGTCTCATCATCAACTTCCTTATAGTAATACTTATCTATCATTTGTGCAATCAATTTTATTTTAGTGCGGGTATTACTGTCAAGAAAATCCGAAGAAGTATTTTTTAAAAATATTAATCCTCCCAAAAGTAAGAGTGCTAAAACAGCAAGCACACATGATGCTCCTGCCAGCACTCCCCTTTTAAAAGAACTCCGCAGCTTTTTCCCCTCCTGCGAAATATTCTCTTCACTCATATCCGAGTCTTTATTGAATTGTTCTTCCATATCTTATACCTTCAGATGTCTGATTATGGTAAGTCTGCTTCCGATAAAACCTATACCAAGGCCAAGTACCATTGATACGGGAAGCAATACTTTAAACACATCTGCAATGGGTACAAACGTAAACATACTCCCCAATGCGGAAAATCTACCTGCCACATAGTTCATTATGGAGCTGTAGAGAAAATACATAAGAACAAGCGGAATAATAGAACCTATGGCTCCTATGGTAACACCTTCCACAAGGAACGGTGCTCTGACAAAAGCATCCTTGGCACCTATGTATTTCATAATGGCAATCTCTTCGCTTCTGACCGAGATCCCGACTGTAACCGTATTATTAATAAGGAAAACAGCTACAGCTATCAGTATTATAATAACACCAACCGAAATACCGCTTATTAGCTTGTTGAAATCCGTAAGTGTTCTGGCCACATCCTCAGACTGATGAACTTCTCTCACCCCGTCCTGCTCATATAAGAAATCCACGAGTGCGGTCTGTTTTGAGACATCATTAAGATATATCTCGTAATTCGCAGCATCTGCAAGTGGGTTATCGTCTGCAAAGCTTTCGGCGACAGAAGCATGTTCATCGCCCAGATACTCCTGCTGAAACGAAGCCCATGCATCATCAGCAGAAACAAACTTATATCTAAGGACCTCAGGCCTGCTCTCTATGGCCTTTCCTATAGCATCTATAATATCCTGTGAACAATTTTCTTCAAAATATACCGTAACTGCAACTCCTTCTTCGGCTGCCTTTACCATAGAGTTAAAATTAATACCTATGGAATAAAAAACTCCGAAGAGAAAAATGCAGGCCGTCATCGTTGCTATCGATGCCAGCGAAAACATTTTATTACGCCATATATTCAAAAGTCCCTGTTTAAAATTATACAATAAGGAACTAAGTCGCATCTTACATGCCCTCCTCGTCTCCGGTTACCATTCCTTTTTTGATCGTGATAACCCTCTTTCTCATCGACCTGACAATCTCCATATTGTGAGTAACCACAACAACCGTGGTCCCTCTTTGATTGATCTCATCCAAAAGCCTCATGATCTCCCATGCGTTGTTACCGTCAAGGTTACCCGTAGGCTCATCAGCAAGAATGATCTTGGGATTGTTGACAAGGGCTCTGGCAATGGCAACTCTCTGCTGCTCACCACCCGAAAGCTGCTTAGGCAGTGCTCTGTATTTTGGTTGAAGTCCGACAAGAGACAAAACATGTGGCACTCTCTTTTTTATCTCTCTTGGAGCGGAATCAACCACCCTCATGGCAAAGGCAACATTGTCATATACATTACGATCCTGTAAAAGTCTGAAATCCTGGAATACAACTCCTATCTTTCTTCTGTATTCGGGGATCTGCTTATGCTTGACTCCCGCAAGATCCTTTCCGTTAACAACTATTCGCCCCGATGTGGGAGTAAGTTCCTTTAAAAGAAGCTTGATCAGGGTGGACTTACCCGAGCCGCTGTCACCTACGACGAAAACAAATTCGCCGGGCATAATGTGAAGCGACAAATCCCTGACAGCCTGAACACCTGCCTCATATGTCTTTGATACCTTATCGAGCTTAATCATATCAGAAGTCCTGCTCCTCCATGTATTTCATGTACTCAACTACCATAAGGGCTATCTTGAAGGTAATTGCATCTTCAAATACCCTAAGGTCAAGTCCCGTACTTTTCTGAATCTTGTCAAGACGATATACCAGAGTATTGCGGTGAATATAAAGCTGTCTGGAAGTCTCTGACACGTTCAGTGAATTTTCGAAAAATTTGTTGATAGTCGCAAGGGTCTCCTCGTCA
This sequence comes from Lachnospiraceae bacterium, assembly GCA_024693455.1. Classification (GTDB taxonomy): domain Bacteria; phylum Bacillota; class Clostridia; order Lachnospirales; family Lachnospiraceae; genus Weimeria. Next base: position 5,985 of record JAILKW010000332.1, on the reverse strand, counting down.
AAATCATCCGGAGCCTTTTTCTCGAATATCTCTTTAATAAACATTTTACAAAGCGGTATGGGAAGCTGATAGATCAATCTTCCGATACCGAGAACAGAATACGCGATAACCGACGCATCCGTGAAGAATATCTTTCCAACATCAAGAGCCATGGCAGCTTCCTTGTATGATCTGGAAACTTCCTTGATCTCTTTGACTATTGTACCGTATGAAACACGAACTGCCTGCGGTCTGTCCTTGTCTCCAAGTGATGCAAGGATCTGCTGTGCGCATTTTTCGATATCCTCGTAATCCTCACCATCGGCAAGCTGTTTAACGACGATAATGCTGTTCTCATCAACCGCGGTAACAAAATCATGATTCTTTCCGCCGAAAATACTGCGAACACGCTCAAGCTCATCGCCTTCCTTGTGATCGCCTGTCTCAACAATAAGAACCACACGCCTCGCACCGATATCGATGTGAAGCTTCTTGGCACGGTTATAAATATCTACAAGAAGCAAATTGTCAAGAAGTAAATTCTTAATGAAATTATCTCTGTCAAAGCGCTCCTTATACGCAATGATAAGTTCTTCTATCTGGAAAGCCAGAACACGTCCCAAAGTTGAAAGGCCTTCCCCTGAACCTGTGGTAAGTATAACGTACTCCACTCTGCCTTCATCTTTAGCTACTGTATATACAACACCGTCCCCTTCACGAAGATCGTCTCCGCTCGCCGCCATATCCTTAACCGCATCGGCATACCCCATAGCATCCGGCAATGTAGTTGCCTGTGCCATACCGTCGGGATCATATATCGCAAACGACGCCCCTGAAATCTCATGAATCCCATCTAATGTCTTCTGCAAAATCTGATTGGAAATCATAACTCCCTCCTTTTTGTAAAAAAGTTCCTTTTACAGTTTAATACAAAAACAGAGAAAAGAAAAGTGTTTTTGCGCAAAAATTACAAAACATACGTTTGCTTTTGCGTGGTCATTATAGGCGTTTTTTTGTGGATAATGTGGATATCTCCGTTAATAACTTGTTTTATTGGCTTTTTTGAGGCCCAAAAAGTTGATAACTTTTCCACGTTTTTTACAAAAATTAAAAATCCCCATATAATCGGCAAATATTTCTTTGTGCATCTTTTTTTCAATTTCAGATCACATCTTATCAATTTAACCTTAAATTTGATATGAAATGACTCACATAAGTACAGTACTATTTTTCAATCGAGTAGGGGAGGCTTCCCCCCTACTCGATTTAGCTTCGCCGCTATCATCTCGCAAGCATAGCTTGCTCGATGATGTGCGGTCGCCATAATCCGTGGTCTGCAAGCAAGCTTGCACCACGGCTTATGGCTTGTCGCCTACACAAAAAAGGGGAGATATTCTCTCCCCTTTGATTTTACATTACTGATAATATCAGTCCATATTTGATTAGAAAATACGACGTACAGCAACGATGTTACGATATGATGCTGTAGAAATCTTGATACCGTCTCTTGAATTGCTTGCATGTACGATCTGTCCGCCACCGATATAGATAGCAACATGACCGCTGTAGCATACGATATCTCCGGGCTGCATATTACTTGTGCTTACAGCGTATCCCACACCTCTGTCTGCAGCTGATGAATGAGGAAGGCTTACACCGAATGCAGCATATACACTCATTACGAATCCTGAGCAATCAGCTCCGTTTGTAAGTGATGTACCACCCCAAACATAAGGATTACCAACAAACTGGCAAGCATAACTTGCAACTGCACTTCCGCTTCCGCCGCTGGGTGCCTGATAAGATCTGCTTGAGCTTGAGCTTGAACTGCTTGATGAACTTGAGCTGCTTGATGAAGATGAGCTTGATGTAGAAGCTGAAGTATTGTTTGCTTCTTCTGCTGCTGCCTTTGCTGCAGCTGCAGCTGCTTCCTTTTTAAGTCTTGCTTTCTCTTCTTTTACAGTCTCACCATATGTATACTTTGTCTTAACCTTAACATAATCAGATGAAACGTAACCGTCACCTTCGTTAGATGAAACCTTTATCCAGCCCTTCTTGGACTCATCCTCTACGCTGAGCTTATATCCGTCAGCAACAAGTCCTACTACCTCTGAATTCTTCTTAGCTTTCTTACGGATCTTAAGAGTACCTGCATCTTTAACTGTTGCGATACGCTTACCAACCTTAGCTACAGCCTTATCCTTAGTGCTGATAAAATCATCCTTAACATAACCTTCAACATTACCGGAAGAGATCTTATACCAACCATCTTTTTCCTTCTCGATAACTGCTATGTTATTCTTATAAAGCTTTCCTACAACCTTTGAGTCTTTAGAAGCTTTCTTACGAACATTTACATAATCGTTAACCTTTGCAACACCGAGGTCTTCTTCTTTTTTGTCAGACTTCTTTGCGCCCTTCTTATTGGTTGTCACCTCAACCTCTGAAGCTGCGTCCTGAGCATCTGTAATGATGTCAGCGAGTGCAAGATTAACACCTGATACTGTAGAATATGAATTATCGCTAACTACTTCCTGATCTGCGGAAACCATTGCTGTAACCCCTGCAATGGGTGTAGCGTCGCTTGTAAAGTTTGCTCCTGTAACTAACATTCCTGCTGCGAGTGAAATTGATGCAACTTGAAATTTACGATTACGATTCATGACTGAAACGCCCCTCCAAAATTTTATTACGAATTTGTTACAATTTGTTACTATCGCATTATATCAAGATGGGTAGTTTGTGTCAAGAAATATTACATTTTTTTTACGATTTATGAAACTTTTTCAAATTCTCGCGCATCTACAGCATTTTATTATGCAATTTTGTTACATTTATGAAACAATAGCCTCTATTTCAAGCATTACATCCTTGGGCAAACGGGCCACTTCCACACAGCTTCTTGCAGGGAAGGGCTCGGGGAAGAACTCTGCATAAACCTCATTTATTGCGGAAAAGTCATTCATCTCTTTAATAAACACTGTTGTTTTAACAACTCTTTCCATACTTCCGCCGCCTGCTTCTATTAAATTTTTAAGATTTGTAAATGCCTGCCTTGCCTGAGCAGCTGAGCCTTCGGGTATATTTCCGGTAGCGGGATCAACCGGGATCACACCCGATGTAAACAGAAGATCTCCTATCTTTATAGCCTGTGAGTAAGGTCCGATAGCTGCCGGTGCTTTGTCTGTTTTAATTACTTCCTTCATTATTGTCATCCTTTCTTTTTATGCGCCCTTCTTCAAGGGTGATCAACTGTTCTTTATAAAGACGTCCCACCGCTCTTTTAAATGCGGCTTTTGAAAGACCTGTCTCTCTTTTTATTACTTCCGGAGATGCCTTCTCGGTAAACGGAAGTACCCCGGCGTAAGAATCTATTATATCAAGTACCTTGGCTGCATCATCTTCCATCTGAAGATATGCTTTCTGTCTTCCGGTTACATCCAGCTTCCCGTCTTCCTTAACACCGGTAACCCGAAGATCCAGGATCTGACCTATTTTTACATGGCTTACATCCTCGTGTTTAGGTATCATTGCCGAATAAATATCGTCAACCGCCACAAAGGTTCCGAAATCATGTCCAAATTCGTACACTCTGCCCTTAACTTCATCACCTATGACATAGGGACTGTTTACCGAGAGCAAGTCATATAGTCCCTTCATGCTCGCGCATAATCTGTGTGATTTATCCTCGTATAGCCTGACAAGGATCTCATCACCAGCTTCGACTCTGCCCCTCATCTCTTTATATGGAAGAAAAAGATCCTTTGGAAGTCCCCAGTCCAAAAAGGCTCCGATCTTTGTAACCTCTTTGACCAAAAGGACCGCCGGCTGCTTTTTTGTAATATAAGGCTGATTTGTGGTAGCTATCGGTCTGTCCTTTGAATCTTTATATATGAAGACTTTTATTTCATCAAGGAGCTCTGCGTTTTCTGGAGCCTCTTTAATAGGAAGAAGTATATCTTCTTTTCCGTCGGTCAGATATAATCCGAAATCAACCTTCTTTTTTATTTTTAATTTTTCAAATTCGCCTATTTTCATTTTAACCTGCTTTTTTCTTTGAATGCATACCCTTTTGCAACGCTCCTGTAAGGATGAGCATAAGCTCACCCGGGAAAGATTTTGTTGCCTCGCCCACACTCTGTTTAAAGGAGAACGTCATCCCTGTCAAATATGTATTCCATTGTAAACATTACATCACCTTCATTTTTCATAAGAACGAATAATATATTATCCTTTGTTTTTGAAAATACAGAAACCTTATCACCCAAAACCGCCTGCTTCTTATATTCGACTCTTAATTTCTTCAGCGGCTTTTCAGGTAATATATCCTGGATCATTTCAATATATTTACCGTTGTTCATATGTCTGTTTACATCAAGATGGAACTTTTCAACGGTAAAATCAAACTCTTTTTCCATGTCTTCCGGAAGTGCTATCTTACGAGGTCCGAAATCGTCCTCAGGCTTGTCATCACATCCGTACGCATCTGCCATTTCCTGTGTGATCCTCACCGGCTTAACCTTTTTGATATCCATATAGATCCAAATTGAATTTGCCGTTATCACAAGTTCATCTCCCGCATATATCTTAAAATGCCTTGATGCCATCATTCCTCTCACAGAATAAGGGTAAGTCTGTGTTCGGAGTTCCTCTCCCATTATCGGAAGTCGTTTGATATGAATCTGGTAGTCGGTAACAAACCATGCTCTGTCAGCTTTTGAAAGATCCATAGCGGAATATCCCAGATCATGAGAATGAATGGTTGCGCTGTCTTGAAGGAGGTTTATCACCCCGGTAAGAGTAATATGACCCGTATTATCTATTTCACTGTATCTTACCCGGCTTTTCATCTCGTACATTTTAAATCATCTCCTTAATAACCATATTCCTTACCTTATCTGAGATACCTGACTATTATAATCAAATTGATTTTTATTGACAAGCGTATTTACATTTTAGTACATTATGAATATAAGAGTAATAAAGACTTTTACATATTATATTATTGTGGTTTTTTTACAGGAGGCGTACATGAGTGAAATAAAAGATACTATCATAATAGGTAACGGCCCGGCCGGACTTACCGCTGCAATTTACGGTTTAAGAGCCGGCCTTTCGGTTTTACTGATAACCAACAATCCCATGGACGGAGGTCAGATCGCAACAACCTATACCGTTGACAATTATCCCGGTCTTCCCGGAGTTGACGGTAGCGAGCTTGGAATGAAATTCAGGGAACATGCCAACAGTTTCGGACTTGAGGCATTGATCGAAGGAGTTTCTTCTATAAAAAAAGACGGCGATATCTTCTCAGTTACCACAAACAAAGGCACTTATCAGGGTAAAACCGTTATCATAGCCTGCGGCGCCGATCACAGAAAACTCGGTGTTCCGGGTGAGAAAGAATTTACCGGTATGGGAGTTTCATATTGTGCTACCTGTGACGGAGCTTTTTTCAGAAAAAAAATCGTAGCGGTAGTCGGCGGTGGAGATACTGCTCTCGGAGATGCCATCTTTCTTTCGCGTTTTGCGGAAAAAGTTTTCATCATTCACAGAAGGGATGAATTCAGAGGCGCGAAGATCCTTGTTGACCAGATCAAAGCAAATGACAAGATCGAGATAATCTATGACAGTGTTGTTGACGAAGTTGTTGGAGTCAATGAAATGGTTGATCATCTCATGGTAAGGAACGTTAAATCAAATGAAGTTACCGAACTTAAGGTAAACGGAGTCTTTATGGCTGTAGGTATCACTCCGAACATCGGAAATCTTACCGGATTACCGGATCAGGATGACACGGGATATATAAAAGCCGGCGAAGATTGTATTACAAGTATCCCCGGTATTTTCGCTGCGGGAGACATCCGTACAAAACAGTTAAGACAGGTCGTTACCGCTGCGGCAGACGGAGCCAATGCCATTACCTCGGTTCAGTCATATCTTCAGAATAAATAAACCAAAAACCCCGGGCCTAAGCCCGGGGTTACTTTGCTCTGCGTCCGTATA
>JAILKW010000314.1 GCA_024693455.1 Lachnospiraceae bacterium | reverse complement strand
GTATCGGGAAGTTCAGCTGCCTTTGCAAGTACCTGTTTTGCTGCGGCTGCTCCCGCCTCCGAGCCTGCCATCTGCTCCAAAGCTTCATCCGAAATATCTCCGGTCATTGAAATATCGGCTCCGCCTTTTGCAAGCTGCAGCCGTATCTTATCCGCTATTGTAACGAACTCTTTGGGCTTTGCCTTTTTCGGGTCAAAGCCGTCTTCCTCCATTTTTGAGTATTCTTCTTCGGACATAGTCTCTGAGACGAGTACCATCTGGTTTTGCTGCCAATTTTCATCAAGTCCGTTATTTTCCCGATCTTTCAGCTTATCCAGTGCAGTTTTTTCCTTAATACTTCCCTTATCATATACGGGATCCTTTACGGAAACGGAAAGGCGATCGTCAGAACTCTTTTTTACAGCAGGTCCAAAGCCTGCTTTTTCCTTTGTTTCCTCTGCAGATTCGCTCCTGTTTAGGAAATCTGACGCTATTGATTCTCTCTTTCCTGAATTTCCCGGTATAAGTAATTCTTCTACTCTCATTTTGCCTCCGGATATCGATAATGATCATTATTATAATCTACACTCTATATTTCGGCTTTTTTTTTAAAAAAATGAGTTTTTTATTTTTTACATACAATAGACACAAAATGTACACATTTCATTGTTATATTCTTTTCAAACAAGAGGATAATAGCTTCTCCCCTTTTTACATTTTCCTCTTGTACATATTTTTCATTTACTCCCCTGCTGATAAGGACGCCTATAGCGTCCTTATCAGCGTTTTTTTATAATTCGAAACCATTTTACTTTTTCATTCGTCTAAATAGTATAGAAATGTAAATGTTTATATCCTATAAACAATAAACTTTTTCAGAAAGGCGATATCATGAAAACAAAGACACTTCTTTCAACTTTACTGGCCTCAGTAATCACGGCCGGAGCCATTTTTTCTTCAAACTGCTTCGCGATACAAAACGCAGAGGCTTTTGTAGGTAATAACAGCGATGAAACCCTTCTTTACAAGGCCATATCTCTTGAAGAAGAGGATGCTAAAGAAGGTATTGAAGTCAGCTACGGTCTTTATGACATTAATAAGGACGGAGTTAAAGAGCTGATCTACTCAAGACATTTCAACAGACAGGAGATACTTATCTATCGTTACAATGAAAAATTAATGAAACCGGCCCTTGTTAAAACGACCGACGGTGAAAAAAGCCTTACAGGGGTTACTTCCATTAAAAAGATCGCAAATAAAAAACAGATCGCTTTTTCGGCTGCGGGAAGCGCTTTTGAGGGCAATGTCATTAGCTGGAAACTCACAAAAGCCGGTAAACTTAAGCCTGTTACCGTATACTACTATGATTTCAGCAGTAATAAGTTCACCAAAAACGATAAAAAGATCACAAAAAAAGCTATGAATAAGTATATGAAAAAGTTCGGAAAGCTTAAAAACATAGATTTAATGACCACAAAGAAGAAGCTTTCAAAACAAGCCGATAAAAAGCTTCAAGCTTACGGCAAAGAGCTTATGGAAAACGATAACAACAGCTCCTCAGGAACACTTATAGATATAGACTCCAACGGGATCAATGAGTTTTATTATATTGATAACGTAAACCACTCCATTTATTTCTACAAATACGATCTTGGTAATAAGATCGCAACCCAGATATTTAACTACGGAGAACCTGACGATCTTCGCATCGACAAAGAAGGTCACAGGGTATTTGCTCATACACCCGCGGTTAAAGATGAAAATAATAACGTCAGTGAATATTATTCGGAGCATTCCTACAAGGACGGGATCTCATACTACTTAAGAAGCTATTCCGTGGAAAAAGATGCATCCGGAAACATTACTTCAATGTATATATATCAGAACAACAATTATTCAGAGGTTAGCAAAGAAGGACTTGAAAAAGCAAAGGAAGATCTTAATGCTTTTATCAATGAAATGAATTCTTATGAAAAAATTGAATTAAAATAAAAATAAAAGGTTTCGCAAACTGCGGAACCTTTTATAATTCTGTCCTGCCTTCAAGTGCTCTTAACAGTGTGACCTCATCTATATATTCAAGATCACCGCCTACTGGCACTCCACTGGCTATTCTGCTCACTTTTATTCCCGTAGGCTTTACCAGACGGCTTATATACATAGCTGTCGTTTCTCCTTCGAGAGATGAATTTGTCGCGACTATGACTTCTTCCACTTCCTTGGAAGATAATCTGGTCATAAGTTCCTTTAGCCTGATATCATCAGGTCCGATTCCCTGCATAGGTGAAATTGCACCGTGAAGTACATGATATACTCCCTGATATTCACCCGTCTTTTCGTACGCAGCCAGATCTCTGCTGTCCTCAACCACCATGATAAGCTTATGATTTCTTTTGGGATTGGAACAGATGGGACAAATCTCCTGATCCGTCAATGTCTGACAGGTCTTGCAGTATCTGACATTTTTCCTTGCTTCAACAATGGCTTCCGCCAGTCTTTCAACCCTGTCTTCAGGCATATGAAGTATATGAAAAGCCAAACGTTGAGCCGATTTCTCACCGATCCCCGGAAGCGAAGAAAGCTCCGCTATCATCCGGCTGATCGCCTTACTAAAATAGTCCACCACCAAGTCCTCCAAGTCCGCCGGTGAATTTTGACATGGTCTGAGCCGACAGATCCTCCATCTGACGAAGTGCCTCATTGGTAGCTGCCATTATCATATCTTCAAGCATCTCAACATCATCGGGATCAACTGCTTCGGGATCGATATGTACCTTAACTATCTCCTTTTTACCGGAAACCGTTACTTCTACCGCTCCGCCGCCTGCTGCCGCAGTAATTTCCTTTTCTTCAAGCTCTTTCTGGCTTTCCTCCATCTGACGCTGCATCTTCTGTGCCTGCTTCATCAGATTGTTCATGTTACCGGGCATTCCTCCCGGAAATCCTCCTCTTTTTGCCATTGATCTTAATCCTCCTCTTCGACTGGAATGCCTGCCAAAGCAGCATTCTGTTTGATTCTTTCAAATAAATTACCGTAAACGTTCTTGGCCGTTTCCGGTTTTGTATTCAATTCCACCTTAAATGGTACGTGTGCACCGGCCAGTTCGTCAAGTACATTTTGGAGTGCTTCATGATTATGTCCATCCTCACCAAACTCCGCATATCCGAGCGGATCACCTCTTCCGCCGGTATCATCAAACTTCAGGATAAGCTCCGGAATACCTTCTACCATTGTGGGAAAAGCTGTTTTTATATATTCGGCAGCAGGCCCTCCAAGCATTCCGGGTATATCTCTCCATCTTTCAATAATGGCTTCTACCTCTTCGGGAATAACGTCGGGAAGCGGGATCTTCTCCTCTGTTTCCGGTGGTGGTCCTTCCTTCCACGTTCCTGATGGAGCACTTGCCGGAGCCGTGGTTATAATGCCACGCTCCAGTTTTCTTTCCATATTTATGACTCTTCCCTCAAGCGATTCTACATCGTTTTCCGTCTGTGGCTTTGTAAGCCTTAGCAGCCCAACTTCAAGGGTAACTCTCGGCTGGCTTGCCATACGGATCTGATTTGTAAGCTCGGAAAGTACCCTTATGTTCCTCATAAGAACAGCTCCGGTAAACATCTTTGCTTCTTCTTTCATAAGTTCACGGCTTTCAGCCGTAACATCCATAGTCTCTGCCATGGAAGGATCCGTATTTATAAGCAGAAGATTCCTGAAATACCAGGTAAGATCAGCGGAAAACTGAGATAGATCCCGACCCTGATCCACTACATCCGATACCTCATCTATAACTTTTGCGGCATTTTCATCTGCCACAGCCCTTGTAATATGGGAAAACGTATCCAGATCCACAGCTCCAAGCACCTTAAGAACGTTTTCGTGAGTAAGCTTCTGTCCCAGATAAAATGCAATGCACTGATCCAGGAGCGAGATCCCGTCTCTCATGGAACCGTCCGCCGCTCTTGCAATAAAATTAACCGCAGAACTTTCGGCTTCAATACCCTCCGCATCCAGCAGCTCCCGTAGTCTTTCCGCTATGACACTTACGGTAATCCGTCTGAAATCATATCTCTGGCATCTGGATAAAATAGTAACGGGTATTTTATGAAGCTCTGTGGTAGCTAAAATAAAAATAACATATGAAGGCGGCTCTTCAAGTGTCTTAAGAAAGGCATTAAAGGCCGCTGCTGTAAGCATATGAACCTCGTCGATAATATAGACCTTGTATTTACCCTGGGTAGGGGGATAAGAAACATCCTCTATGATACCCCTTATATCCTCAACATGGTTATTTGAAGCCGCATCCAGTTCGACTACATTAAGTGAACTGTTTGATGCGATAGACTTGCAAAGCTCACATTCTCCGCATGGACTACCGTCCTCACGGGGATTTTCGCAGTTGACTGCCTTGGCAAAAAGCTTTGCCATAGTCGTTTTACCGGTTCCTCTTGTACCGGTAAAAAGATATGCGTGACCTATCCTTCCGGCTTTAAGCTCATTCTTAAGAGTGGTCACTATGTGATCCTGTCCTCTTACTTCAGAAAACTCCTGTGGTCGGAATTTTCTGTACAATGCCATATATGACATATGACATTCCTCCTTTATCATACCTGTCTTTTCATTAAGTATTTCTCATAAAGGTATTTTCCCATAAGAGCCATGATTTCGCAAGCCAAAATCACGCCGGGTCGATAGCTTCCCTTATACTCCTTACAAAATCCGAAACATAAGGTACACTGTCTTTTCCATGCTCTGCGATCAGCTTAACTATGGCAGATCCTATGATAACTCCGTCCGATTTTTTTGACATTTCTGCCGCTTGTTCGGGTGTAGATATGCCAAATCCTACAGCACATGGTATATCTTTGGCTTTTTTTACGAGTTCTACCATTGCACCTATATCTGTGGTAATTACACTCCTCATACCGGTAACTCCGAGAGAAGAAACACAATACACAAAACCTTCCGCTTCCTTTGCTATCATTTCTATCCTGTCCTCGGAAGTGGGAGCTATAAGTGAGATGAAGGAAAGATCATTTTCTTTACAAATAGCGGAAAACTCGCTTTTTTCCTCAAAAGGAACATCCGGAAGGATGATTCCATCCATTCCGATCTCTTTGGCTTTTTTAAGAAATTTGTCGCTTCCGTATGAATATACAACATTTGCATAAGTCATAAAAACCATCGGAATCTGTGTCTTTTCCCTAAGCTTTACTACCATCTCAAAAATCTTATCGGTAGTGACTCCTCCGGAAAGCGCCCTTATGTTTGCCTCCTGAATAACCGGGCCCTCTGCAGTGGGATCGGAAAAAGGAATACCAAGCTCAATAAGATCCGCTCCTGCTTCCTCCATTGCCAAAACAATTTCCATTGTCGTATTAAGATCCGGATCTCCGCAGGTTATAAAGGGTATAAAGGCTTTTTTATTCTTAAAAACATCTTGTATTCTGTTACTCATGAATATCCTCCCCTCTGTATCTGGCAATCGCTGCCACATCCTTGTCACCTCTGCCTGACACGGTTATTATCACGCTCTGGTCTTTTGACATGGTTGGTACAAGTTTCAATGCATATGCTACAGCGTGAGCACTCTCTATTGCAGGTATTACACCCTCTGTCCTGGAAAGATATTCAAAAGCGTCAACAGCCTCATCATCGGTAACCGGAACATATTCCGCTCTTCCTGAATCATAAAGATCCGCATGCTCGGGTCCTACTCCCGGATAATCCAATCCTGCGGATATGGAATATACCGGTGCGATCTGTCCATATTCGTCCTGACAGAAGTATGATTTCATTCCATGGAAGATTCCGAGTCTTCCTGTGGAGATCGTTGCTGCGGTTTCAGCAGTATCAATGCCTCTTCCGGCAGCTTCACACCCGATAAGTTTTACCTCTTTATCAGGAATAAAGTGGTAAAATGATCCAATAGCGTTCGATCCTCCACCAACACAGGCTATCACTGCGTCCGGGAGACGGCCTTCAGCCTTCAAATGCTGTTCTCTGGCCTCTTTAGATATGACTGCCTGAAAATCACGGACGATCGTAGGGAAGGGATGAGGACCCATTACGGAACCAAGTACATAATGAGTATCGCTGATCCTGTTGGTCCATTCTCTCATTGTTTCGGAAACCGCATCCTTTAATGTAGATGTTCCGCTATGCACCGGATGAACCTTCGCACCCAGTAATTTCATACGATATACGTTAAGAGCCTGCCTTTCACAGTCAACCGCTCCCATATAAACCTCGCACTCAAGTCCCATGAGCGCAGCTACTGTAGCGGTAGCCACTCCGTGCTGGCCTGCACCTGTTTCGGCTATGACTCTTGTTTTTCCCATCTTTTTGGCAAGAAGACATTGCCCCAATACGTTATTTATTTTATGTGCTCCCGTATGGTTTAGATCCTCACGTTTAAGATAAACCTTTGCTCCGCCAAGATCCTTTGTCATATGCTCTGCATAATATAGTAATGACGGGCGGTTGGCATAATTATTGAAAAGTTCCTCAAGTTCCTGGTTGAAACTTGCATCATTTTTGTAGTGATCATAGGCTTCTTCAAGCTCTATTACCGCATTCATCAGTGTTTCCGGGATATACTGACCACCATGAACACCAAATCTTCCTTTTGACATGTCATACACCTTCCTTATTTCTGATAATATTTATTATTCTTTCTATCTTTACAGGATCCTTCTGTCTGTTCGTTTCTACTCCGCTTGATATATCTACCGCATAAGGATTGATATTATTAATAGCCGCGCTTATATTTTCCGCGTTTAATCCTCCTGCGAGGAAGAATCTCCTTTGTTTTATTACAAGAGGATCATCCAAAAGACCCCAGTCAAAGGATTCGCCGCTTCCGTATCCCGCATCCAATAATATCTCATCTGCAGAACTATGAAATGCACTTAAAAGATCATCTTTTGTTTTTATAACAAAAGCCTTTATTATCGGTTTACCTGAATTTTCCTTTAAAAACCTGATATAATCATCATCTTCACTCCCATGGAGCTGGGCCATACGGATGATATTATCGTTTAATAATTCAAGTATCAACTCTTTTGGCCGGTTTACAAATACTCCCACGGGAACAATGGATGCATCCAATAAACCCGTAAGTTCTCTTACTTCCTCCGGTGTTTTTGAGCGATGGCTTTTTGGAAAATCAATAATGAATCCGGCATATTCCGGACAAAACCGATTAACCGTCAGAATATCTTCTTTTTTCATAAGACCGCAGATCTTTATCTTTGTCATGATGATCTCCCGTCAAGTTCAGCCAGTTTAGCTTTTTTATCAGGGCTTCTCATAAGAGTCTCTCCGATAAGAACAGCATCTGTGCCCATTTCCCTAAGCCTTTTTACATCTTTAGCAGTTTTGATACCGCTTTCCGAAACAAATATCACCTCTTCGGGAATGAGCTCGCGAAGTCTCGCACTGTTTCCTGTATCAACTGAAAAATCCTTGAGATTTCTGTTGTTCACTCCGATTATTTTTGCCTCTGATCGAACTGCAGTGCGGATTTCCTCTTCGTTATGTGCCTCAACTAAAGCATCCATACCAAATGACTCTGCAAGAAGTCTGTAATCTCTCAATTCTTCCAAAGAAAGTATGGCACATATCAAAAGAACAGCTGATGCTCCCATTAAATACGCCTGGTATATCATATATTCATCCACCGTAAAATCTTTGCGGAGGATTGGAATACTGACATTTTCCTCAATTTCCTTAAGATAACTGTCGCTGCCAAGAAACCAATAAGGCTCGGTAAGACAGGAAATAGCAGATGCTCCGGCTTTTTCATACTGAACAGCAATATCAACATAGGGAAAATCATCCGCAATTATACCTTTGGAAGGGGAAGCCTTCTTGACTTCACATATGTATGACATTCCGGGCTTTGACAAGGCATCAAAAAATCTGCTTTTAGATTTAACCTCTTTCTGTTCTGCCATCCTTCGTATTTCATTAAGAGGAACTTTCTTTTTCTCTTCCTCTATTCTTAATCCGGTCTTTTTCGCAATCTCATCCAATATCGTACTCATGTTTCCTCCGATCACAAATACGGCTCAAACCTGCATAAATACTATAGTTGATACTTTGATCAATTATTTATTTTCATTTGAAACCCTGACAAATTCTTCCAGTTTCTTTTCAGCCGCACCACTGTCGATCAGCTCCTCTGCCATCCTTACACCTTTTTCCATGGTTTCTGCCTTTCCGGCTATATAAAGACAAGCACCGGCGTTAAGACATACAGCTTCTCTTTTTGCTCCGCGTTCTGCTCCTGTTAAGATATCTTTTGCGATCTTTGCATTGTCCTCAGGTGTTCCACCGAGTACTGCTGCCTTCTCTGCAGTTTTATATCCGAAATCCTCGGGACAGATAGTGTATGATGAAAGCTTTCCGTTCCTTATTTCACAGCATTTTGTGGGAGCGCTTATTGAGATTTCATCTAATTTGTCTTCACCGTATACAACAATTCCGCTCTTAACGCCAAGATTCATAAGTACCTGGGCAAGAGGCTCCACAAGATCTTTGTCAAATACACCCATGAGCTGCATTGATGCGCCGGCCGGATTTGTAAGAGGTCCCAATATATTAAATATTGTCCTGATTCCAAGCTCTTTTCTGACAGGACCAACATATCTCATAGCACTATGATACTTCTGTGCGAAGAA
>JAILKW010000310.1 GCA_024693455.1 Lachnospiraceae bacterium | reverse complement strand
CCAAGCCTACGGTTCTGCTTTCAAACGGAACTACTCTTAAAGAAGGTACTGATTATACACTTACATACTCAAACAATAACAAAGAAGGAACCGGAACCGTAACCATAACAGGCTGCGGCAACTATACGGGAACGGTGACAGCAACCTTCCTTGTGACGAGTGAGATTGGAGGAACGCTTAGCGGTGCAAAGGTGGAGCTTGCCAAGGCAGAGACCATAACCTACGATGGGACCGAAAAGAAGCCGGAGATTAAGGTTACCTTAGGCGGAACGGAAATCGATAAATCAAACTATACGGTTACATACTCAAATAATGTAAATGCCGGAACGGCAACTGCCACGGTGACGGGAACAGGATCTTTATATTCGGGAGTTGTAAACGGAACGTTTAAGATTGAACCGGTTTCACTGGCAACCGCTACAATCGAGTTTTCCGATAAAACCTTCCCATATACCGGAGATGAAGTAAGGCCGGGGGTAAGCGTAAAGGTTGGAAGCAGCGTTATAGATCCTGCCAATTATACTTTAACCTACAGCAATAATATAAATATGAGCACAAGCTCTTCGAAGGCCTCAGTTACGGTTGCGGGTAAATCCAATTGCAAGGATTCCAAGAAACAGGAATTTGAGATAACAAAGGGAACCCTTACCGGAGCTTCGGTTGGAGCAATAAACGTTGATACTTCGGATTTTGAACCTGTTTACAACGGAAAGGTTCAGAAGCCTGATGCTGTTAAGGTTGTATGCAGTGGTGCTAAAAGATCCCTTACCGAAGGGACGGATTTTACGGTTGCTTATTCCGAAGATATGACAAACGCCGGAACCGTTACGATGACAGTTACAGGGAAGGGCAATTTTGAAGGAAGCAGTGCGGCGGGAACTTACACGATAGCTCCAAAGGATATAAGTGTTCTTACCGTAAGCGGAGTTCCTTCTTCCAAGGCATTTTCGGGGAAGGCTATAAAGCCAACGATCTATGTTTATGACGGTGGCACAAAGCTTAAAAAGGGAACTCATTATTCGGTTGAATATTCGAATAACGTGGCTCCCGGAAAAGCCAAGATAAAAGTCAGCATGACAGGAAATTACGGCGGCTCCAAAACCTATAAGTTCAAAATAAATCTCGCAAAGCCGACAATTAAGTCACTTACCACGGCAAGAGGCATGTTTACGGTAAAGTGGAAAAAGGTAAAAGGGGCGATCACCGGATATCAGATAAAATATAAAGGGAAAAAAGTAAATGTTGCAAAGTCA
Source organism: Lachnospiraceae bacterium (assembly GCA_024693455.1). Lineage (GTDB taxonomy): Bacteria > Bacillota > Clostridia > Lachnospirales > Lachnospiraceae > Weimeria. The sequence continues at coordinate 3,076 of JAILKW010000310.1, read as the reverse complement.
AAAAGCGGACTGACCGTAAAGGGACTCAAATCCGGCACGAAGGTACCGGTAAAAGTCAGAGCATATTTTACATATAACGGTAAGAATTATTTTGGAAAATTTTCGACTAAAAAGACTATTGTGGTAAGATAGCTGGCATTAAACATATGTGACAATAAAGTGAGCAAGTTGGGTGTTTTATTCTACATTCAACTTGCTTTTTCTTTGTTGACAATTCATGCAAAAATGATATGATACAAGGGCAATGTGTATCGAATCAGATTATTATGTTGGCAGACAAGGGTTACTTACAGTGGCCATGAAAGGAAGATGCAAACAATGCTGACAGAGCAACCCCGAAAAAAGAAGATAGAGGGGCTTGATGGATTAAGAGCGATAGCCATCATAGCTGTTATACTATACCATATGTTTCCGTTTCAGGTAAAAGGGGGATTTTTGGGAGTCTCGCTTTTTTTTGTGTTATCCGGATATTTGATCGCGATCAGTACCGAAAGCTCAAGAAGAGCGCATAAATACAGGATAATGGATTTTTATAAAAAGAGGATAAAACGTATTTATCCGTCTGTTATAGCCTGTGTTTTTATTACGGTCGGATTCTTTTATGTTTTTTCGCCTCAGACCATTAAAGGAATTTTGGCAGAGGTTATCTCAATCTTATGCGGAGTAAATAACTGGTGGCAGATCAGTCAGAACTCCACATATTTTACAAAGATAGCCAATGCATCACCTTTTACCCATGTATGGTCCCTTTCACTTGAGCTACAGTTTTATCTTATATGGCCGCTTATTTATTTCTGGTATCTGGTTCTTTCCAGAGTGGCTTCAAAAAGAAAAAAGTTTTCATATAAGGGATTTGGATTTTTGGCGATCTTTTCCGTCATTTCCATCTTATTAATGGTAATTCTTTTCCGCCCCGGAGAAGATGCTACGAGAGTATATTACGGAACTGATACCAGAGCATTTGCATTATTGTTTGGTGTATTGCTCGGTATGGTATACATGAAACAGGATATTTGGGAAAAGATAATTACATCTATCCGCAAATCATCCTCCATAATACTTGCATTTTTGACTGTTGGAGTATTGGCATCATTCCTTTTTATGGACGGTCAGTCGACTTTTACATATTGGGGAGGAATGCAGCTTGTAACAATAGCTTTCGGAATAATAATAGTTATTGTTTCAGATGACCGGCTTTTGGTGGGAGAGTGGCTTTCACTCAAACCCATAGCCTGGATCGGAGAAAGAAGTTACGAGATGTATCTATGGATGTATCCGGTAATCTTTTTGTTTAACATCAAAAAGTGGACGAGATTGCCTATTAGCTGGCTGATACAGTTCATAGTTATTATATTGTTGGCAGCATGGCTTCATACATTTACGCAGTGGTTGGCAAAGGGAAAGTATTCATTTAGCGGAGGTGGATTACCCATGAAGATTAAGAAAATAAGTTTTGCCGGTGTTACTTTGATACTGGCGATCGTATGTGTACTTGGGGGATGTGCAACACTTACATCCGGCAAGAAAAATTCGGATTCAAAACAGCTTGAAGCTGAACTTGAAGAAAATGCAAAACACCTTGAAGAAGAGAAGAACGAAGAACCGGAAAACACAGAGGTGGCTTCAAGTGAAGCGGTAACTGCGGAAACAGAAGAAACTACTGAAACCGGAGAGACAACGGAGGCTGCCATAGAAGAAAAGGCAGATCCGCTTGAGTCGGTAACCTGTGTGGGAGATTCGGTAATGCTAGGTGCTGCACCGGCCATAGAAGAAGCACTTCCCGATGACGGAGTTGTTGACGCAAAAGAGTCCCGCCAGGTGGTTAAGGCTCTTGAAATACTTGAAGGGCTTGAGGCTGACGGAAAGCTCGGTTCAACTGTGGTTATCGCGCTTGGTACCAACGGACCTTTCACGGCAGAAAGAGGCCAGGAACTTATTGATTATCTTGGAAAAGATCGTAAGATATTCTGGGTTAATGTATACGGTGCAAACCTTCAGTGGGAAGATCAGTCCAACGAAGCTATCGATGAAGTGGTAGCTTCAAACGACAATGTAAGCCTTATAGATTGGAACAAGGCTGCCCAGGGCAATTCCGAATGGTTTTATCAGGATGGGATCCATCTTAAACCCGAAGGACAGAAGGCTTATGCAGATGTTATTGTAAATGCCATAAAAGCAGCAGCCGAATAGGCTGCTGTTTTTCTTAAGACAGGAGGGTATGATAATGAAGCTTATTTCCTGGAACGTAAACGGGCTCAGGGCCTGTGTTACAAAGGGATTTATGGATTTTTTCAATGAGGCGGACGCAGATTTTTTCTGCCTGCAGGAGACAAAACTGCAGGAAGGACAGATAAAAATGGATATTCCGGGTTACCATGAGTATTGGAATTATGCTGAAAAAAAGGGCTATAGCGGAACGGCAATCTTTACAAAACATGAGCCTCTTTCCGTTAAGTATGGTTTCGGGATCGACGAATTTGATAATGAAGGAAGGGTAATAACACTCGAATATGAAAAATTTTATTTGATCTGTTGTTATACTCCGAATTCAAAACAGGATCTTTCCAGAATTCCTTATCGTATGGAATGGGAGGATGCCATGAGAGATCATCTGAAAAAGTTGGACAGTAAGAAACCCATCATGTACTGCGGAGATCTTAATGTAGCACATAAGGAGATAGATCTGAAAAATCCAAAGACGAATCATCATAATGCGGGATTTACGGATGAGGAGAGGCAGAAGATGACAGAACTTCTGGATTCGGGATTTACGGATACCTTCAGATATTTCTATCCCGACATGACCGACATTTATTCCTGGTGGTCATACAGATTTCGTGCAAGAGAGAAGAATGCGGGATGGAGGATTGATTATTTCATTACTTCGTGTTCCATTGATGATAAACTTTCTGATGCAAAGATACATACCGATATTTTAGGATCCGATCACTGTCCGGTTGAGCTTGACGTCAATATATAAAATATTAAATCCAAACAAAACCGGGCGCAGGCTCGGTTTTTTAGTACAATTTTTACTTGAAATAAGAATAAAAATATAAGATAATTTGGAACTGTG
>JAILKW010000285.1 GCA_024693455.1 Lachnospiraceae bacterium | reverse complement strand
TAATTGAGGCACAATCATATTATAATTAGGAGGTTCATAAATATGGGTATTTATGAAGAATTAGTTGCTAGAGGCTTAATCGCTCAGGTAACAGATGAAGAAAGAATTAGAGATTTAGTAAACAATGGTAAGGCTACTTTTTACATTGGTTTTGATCCAACTGCAGATAGCCTTCACGTTGGTCACTTCATGGCACTTTGCCTTATGAAGAGACTCCAGATGGCAGGTAACAAGCCCATCGCCCTTCTTGGCGGCGGAACGGGAATGATAGGTGATCCTTCCGGAAGAACCGATATGAGACAGATGCTGACTCCCGAACAGATCCAGCATAACATTGACTGCTTTAAGGTTCAGATGAGCCGCTTCATTGATTTTTCAGATGACAAGGCACTTATGGTCAACAACGCCGACTGGCTTATGGATCTTAATTATATCGAAGTACTTCGTGAGATCGGACCTCATTTTTCCGTAAACAGAATGCTTACGGCAGAGTGCTACAAGCAGCGCATGGAAAAAGGTCTTTCATTCCTCGAGTTCAACTACATGATAATGCAGGCTTACGACTTCTACGTATTATATGAAAAATACGGATGTAACATGGAATTCGGAGGCGACGACCAGTGGAGCAATATGCTCGCGGGAACAGAGCTTATCAGAAGAAAGCTCGGTAAGGATGCTTTTGCCATGACGATAAACCTTCTTCTTAATTCAGAAGGCAAAAAGATGGGTAAAACCGTCGGCGGCGCTGTATGGCTTGATCCCAACAAAACTTCTCCTTTCGATTTCTATCAGTACTGGAGAAACGTTGCGGATGCCGATGTTCTCAAATGTATCCGTATGCTTACCTTCCTTCCTCTTGAGCAGGTTGACGAAATGGACAGCTGGGAAGGTGCGCAGCTCAATCGCGCCAAGGAGATACTCGCTTTTGAACTTACATCTTTAGTTCACGGAGAAGAGGAGGCCAAAAAAGCTGAGGCCGGTGCAAAGGCACTCTTTTCAACAGGCTCCGCCGAAAACATGCCTGAAGCAAAACTTTCGGATGATGACTTTAAAGACGGAAAGATAGATATCCTTCAGATCCTTGTTTCAGCTGAACTTGCTGCTTCAAGAAGCGAGGCAAGAAGAGCTGTTGAGCAGGGCGGTGTTACGGTTAACGGCGAAAAAGTGACCGATGTTAAAACCATGTACGAAGCAGGTGATTTCAGTGAAGAATTCATCGTTCGTAAAGGTAAGAAAAAGTTTGCAAAAGTTGTAATGTAAAAGGAGACCTTCTATGGCCTGGGAATTTGACTTTTTACACCTGATGCAGGATATGCATAGTCCGATTTCGGATACGATATTTAAACTCATCACCAAACTCGGCGACAAAGGTATTTTCTGCATCCTTCTTGCCATCTGTCTTTTACTTGTTTTTAAAGATAAAAGGATGGGACTTACGGTTTGTCTGGCAATAGTTACAGAGTTTATAGTATGTAATCTTATTCTCAAAAACATTATCGCAAGAGACAGACCGTTTTGGACGTCTCCCGACCTTAACATAATAATAAAAGAACCCACTGATTATTCATTTCCTTCAGGGCATACCTCGGTCTGGTTTGCCCTGTGTACCGGAGTTTTTTGTTGGAACAAAAGATGGGGGATAATAGCAACGGTTGTTGCTGCTTTGGTTGCATTTTCAAGGCTTTATCTTACCGTTCATTTTCCCACCGATGTTCTTGGAGGTGCATTCGTTGGAATTATCATGGCAATTATTTCTTACAGAGCCACAAAATACATAGATAAGAAATATTCTCTTGAAAACCGCTTTGGTATATTATAGAATTTTATTATAAGGTTTTTACTACAAGGAGGGGGATTATGACTGCTGTAGATGAGGCCATTAAAGAATTTGTTAAAGACCGTGTTGGCGGAGTCATCGTCAATTACGGCAGTGGGGAAATATGCTATCAGGATTCACGTATCGAGTTATCGGAAAAGGGAAGGGAATCCTGGGAGCGAAGACGTCCGCTTTTGGACGAGCGCAGGACTTGGGAGTTTACTGACGCAGACATAGGAAAATACTACCGTGTAGAGACCGCTTCCATAACTGTTGAAGACACAATCTATCAATGCCATCTTTTCACTGATGTAAGCGATTACGCAACACTTTTTCAGGATATCTCTGACTATTCCAGACGTATTTCCGACATGAGTGATTTCCAAAAAAGTATTCTCTCAAAACTTTCACAAGAATATGACAGCTTTCTTCCGGAACTTACCGAATTCTGCGGTGCTACCGATGCCATTCTATACATGGAACAGGATGGAGCCGGCTATATCAGAAAGAGTACCTTCGGAACCAGGCTTAACAGAATGAATGTTGACCAAACGGATACTCTTGAGAATATTTTCTCGGTTGAAAGATTTGATTTTTCAGATGGTTATTACTGTTTCCTGTGCGAGAAAACAGAAGACCAAAAATATTCATTGTTTTTACGAAGAGGACCTTTTTTCAACGAGGAATATTTTAGGGACGCTTCCGTATACAACGTAATTAGGCTCTATATAGAAAACGGTATTCTTCGTGAAAAAATACTTTACGAAAGTGAGCATGATGCTCTTACCGGTCTGTATAACAAAGGCAAATTCTTAAGCATGAAGGATATGAATTTCCATCATCCCGACTCTATAGCCATATTTAATTTCGATGTGAATAACCTAAAACAGGTTAATGATTCCTTAGGTCATGAAGCAGGCGATTGTATGATACGCAATGCAGCCCTGACGATCCACAGTATTGAACAGGACAACGTATTAGCCTTTAGAATGGGTGGCGATGAGTTCCTTGCCATAGCATTAAATATCACCGAGGAAGAAACCGAAGAGATATATTCCCGGTGGCAAAAGTCACTCGATAAGATAAATTCAGAAAAGGAAGATGCACCTATTACGATTGCAAGTGGCGTAGAATATGCACAGCTTCCGTTTTCCTTAGATTCCCTAATGGAAAAGGCAGACGAAAAGATGTACCAAAATAAAATTGAAATGAAGAAAAAACTGGGACTCCCCGATAGGTGATCGAATGAAAGATATGACCATTAAAGCAGAAACTGAAAATTTGCATGCGGTGTTCGATTTTGTAGTCGACGGTCTAATGGAATTACAGCAGACCCCTACATTTATAAGACAGTGTAAACTCAGCGCAGAAGAGGTATTCCTGAATATTTGCAGTTACTCCTATGAGTCCGAGATCGGAAGCGTTTATATAACAAGAGATATCGTTAATAAAGGTTCGGACAAAGAGGTTGTTATCTCTTTCAGCGACTCAGGTATTCCTTTTAATCCGCTTACGGCTGATGACCCTGATCTTACTGCCGAACTTGAAGACAGACAGATCGGAGGACTCGGAATATTTCTTGTAAAAGAATTGATGGATGAAGTTTCTTACGAATACGAAGACGGACATAACATACTCACCATGAAAAAAGCTTTGGAAAAATAGGGGTAATGATATGAATATAGCAGAACATTTAGATAATGATACTATAACCGTTGATATAATAGGTGAAGTTGACGGAACCAACGTCGGCGAACTTGAAGGAGCTCTCAAAGCTTCTATTTCAAAAGCTCCCAATGTGATAATAGATTTAAAAGAACTTAATTATGTGTCCTCGGCCGGACTCAGAGTCTTCCTTCTTATCAGAAAACTCACAGCCTCAGCCGGACACAATATGGTTATTAAGAATGTTACTCCGGATGTAATGGAGATATTTACGGTAACCGGATTCGTAAAGTTGTTAAATATCGAAACCTGATCATTTAATGCGGACCATAAGCATTGTGACGTCATCGAAGGGTTCTTTACCCCCGACGAACTCGTCCATGTCTGCTACCATATTTTGGATCAAAGTGCTGCATTCATAATCTTCATCGGCTTCTTCAAGCTTGGCAAGCATGCGGTCCACAGTATAACGTTCATTATTTATACCCTTTGCTTCAGGTACTCCATCCGTATATACATACAAACCATCCCCGGCTTTAAGCCGGGTTTTTCTGTCTGTAAACGGAAAATCTTCCGCAAGTGCAAGAGGCGGATCGTTCTCTCCTTCGCCTACAAGCGTAGCCTTTCCGTTTCTAAGGATCACAGGATATTCGTGTCCGGCATTACAGTAATCTACCTCAAAAGTCTTGGTATTAATAATTCCCAGCCACACAGTAACAAAAAGCATCTCCTTATTATCCTGACAAAGCTGATTGTTAACATCTGAAAGTATCTGGGCGGGTGAACCCGGAGACATGGCACGCTGCTTGATAAGAACCTTGGATATCGTCATGAAAAGAGCACCCGGTACTCCTTTTCCGCTTACATCAGCTATAACGATACAAAGCCTGTCCTCATCAATCGGGAAGAAATCGTAAAAATCTCCGCCCACCTCTTTTGCGGGTGTCATGTTTCCGTAAATATCACAATTACCGAAAACCTTTACGGATTTAAAATTGGTAGGAAGCATATCCCTTTGAATACGTGTGGCAACATCCAGCTCCGCCTGAACTTTTTCTTTCTCAGCGGTCATCCTTGCCACATTTTGCATCTGGGTCTTAAGAGCCCCCTCCATGCTGTTGAAGCTTACTACCAGATCTCCTATCTCATCCTTACCGAATTCATTTTCCTTATAAGCATCGTTGTCATTTTTTGCCGCATCCGAATCCGACTTTTTATTCTTATTACTCCAACCGTCAATCCTGCGATAAAGCGCAAAAGTAAGCAGGAGCATAAGAATAATAAAGATACATATAATTATTATTCCATATAAAAAAATCTCATTACCCATAATTACCCTCTAAACATCTATGGCTTCTGTCCGATTGGATCCTAAATCATTATCAAGCAATCCCTCTTTTGAGATATCGTAAATATGCGACATCAAAAGTCCAAGAGGATGTGTTATGCTTGAAGTCATTAAATAAACCATCAAAACTGTTAACAGAATATCAATAACGACAATAATGGAAACCGTAATTATCATAGCGGTAAAATTAGACGAAATTCTTTCCTTTAGGTCTTCGCTTCTGTTCATCTCAAGACTAAGAAGCTTATTGCAGTTTTTAACGATATAAGAAGCGGTATCCACCATGGAATAAAAATCCATATCTGCAGCCATGGAGTAATGATCTCCGCATTTGCTTACACCACTCTTATAACTTGTAGCGTAACTGTGTATCAGGTTCTCAACGATAACCAGCATATCCCGGTTATCCTTATACCGTTCATCATCTCCTATATTTTCCCTGATACTGTCTATCTTGTCCTGCATTCGGACAATGATCTCCGCTTCACCGGATTCCTCTACATTCATACCCATGGTACAGTAATCAAGGATCCTGTTACCCTGACTCTCCGTTTCCTGAATGATGTAGCTTATGTCGCCCAGATTC
>JAILKW010000239.1 GCA_024693455.1 Lachnospiraceae bacterium | reverse complement strand
AAGGCTCCGACTGTGTCAGTACCCCCCCCGGTCCCCTAGAGACCAGTGTTTGTGCGAGGTCATCTTCTACTGAAAAATCATACTTAGCATTCTGCCCCTGATTAAATGATGCCCTGTCAAGACCATAGCAGACGGCCTGAGGTTCTTTGTAATCTCTTGCTCTTAAGGTGTTTGCTTTATCTTCTAACCCTTTTTCATCAAATTGAACACCGCTTGTCACATAAGTAGTTGGAGTAATGACAGCATTAAAATTTTCTTTATCAGGCATACGCTGTGCGCCATTTGCATTATTTGCTGTAAGTGTGCTAGAAACCTGAGAGCCATCCCAAGCACATGCTTTTATTGTCTTATCTTGATAAGTACATACGCCATGTATTTCCGTACTGTTTAAAGTGTATTGAATATCACTCTCCTTGTACCCATCACCTTTATGTGATGGTCTTTGACCATTTCCTTCAAGTACAACGCATGGTATGTGATGAGGATCTGTAGCAGCTCCTGTAATTGACATTGTCTTATCGTCTGTTAGCGATTGATTATACATGTCTGCCCCTTGTACAACCATCATACCGCCCTGGTTGCAGGCAGGATTACCGCCATTATTATCAAGAGTCCTTGTAGTATCTGCTTCATAGATACCACTGTTAGGATTTGGTGACATCATGGAATTGCTATTATCTGAACATAAGCCGTACACAACTGTTCTTTCTATCCCTTGTCTTTCTCCGCATCCTTTGTAATAACTTGCATCAAGCGTTCCTGCTATGTCCCCATCACTGCTTGAACATTTTTGCTCTGATATTGTATTATCTAAAACAGGTTTATCTTCAATACTTTGATCCATATTAGCCTGTTTTATCAGGGTCTTTTCAAGTAGTTCAGGTAGTTTCTTTCCTCTCTTCTTGGCTCTCCTTAGTATTCCCTGACATGCTTTCTCGCTCAAACAATATTTCGGGTGCGGATTTTCCTCCAAAATCTGCGACAAGTGCGATTCTTCTTCTACGCTGGGGGACTCCCCAAAACTGAGCGTCGTGAACTCTCCAAGCAACAGACCAACTGTCTCCCATGATGCATCCGGAGTTTGACCACTTTCCTTTTTCAGGGAGAGGTACATTGGCGGTTTGATCCGCAACTCTGCAAACTTCTTCAAGGACGCATCTAAAGTCTTCTCCTTTGTTTGATGAGAAGGCTCCGGGGACGTTTTCCCACACCATGAATCTTGGTCTAATATCTCGAACAGTGAAATCTGTCCCTCGCATTCGTAGTTGTCTGACACACTCATCTCGCATCTCCTTTATCACTCTTATCTGTTCCATGAAAAGTCCTGATCTTGCACCATCAAGACCGGCTCTTTTTCCTGCAACGGAAAGGTCTTGGCAAGGACTTCCACCCGTTATAATGTCAACTGGTAAAACGCTATGTCCATCAATCTTTGTGATGTCACCGTAGTGCTTCATGCATATCCCCCTTAAAAAAGATTAGCTTGGCGTGGATAAGATGGGGGTTAGACTTTCTGTTTGAAGGCTAGTTCTTTCCTTTTACCTCGTAAGAGATGACTTTATATTTTTTGTTTCCAAGTATCTTTTCAACTTGTTCTATGCCCTCCTGATAAGTCAGTGCTCTTACAAAGATATCTCTGTGCTTTGTGCCTACTAAAAGATGGAATTCATATAGATCACCTTTTACTGTACTTTTCATATTGACCCTCCGGTAATATAAAGAAGCGTTAAATTATGCTAGTTACTCGTTTGATGCAGGAAGTCTTACAAGATATGGCTCGTTGTCTATTTGTGAGAACCTTACCATATCTGTTGCTCCCATTTTCTTTATAGCTTTCTTGTATCTTTCTTTAAGACATGTAATCGTAAGTCCAAAACTTGCAACTTTTCTCTTGTCCTCATCTGAGTCTGCAAAAGCAATAATCTCTTCTTTATATGACTCATAATCTACAGGACCTGTGTATGTATACTTTCTTCTCTTTCTGCGTTTCTTCGTAGGTGTAGTAGTGTTAGCCTGTGTTTTTTCTTTTGTTTCATGCTCTATTGATATCACATTCATGTTGGCATCTGTTTTTACAATGCTTGTAACTTCATCTTTTTCAGGAAGAGTAGCTTTAAGCCTGTAGTCTTTGGCTCTAACCCACCCTTCTATCTGAACGTCGAGTGTGACATTTTCGATATCAACACCTGATGCTTTAAGTATTGCCTGCCTTAAATCTTCTTTTGTAATCACTAGTTTCATGTTTCTTTCTCTCCTTTTTTTCCATCCAGTTCTCATTGAAAATTCTCCAAGAGTCTTATTTGTTCTGGTTAATTATTACATTACTATAATGTCCTTGTTGAATATTAGGATTGAATCGCAGTCCCATCCATAAAGTTTAAAGTAAAGACCATTAAACATATCCTCTGTTTCTTCTTCTGACAGATGTAGTTCTATCCCGTCGTATGACTTTGCAAGTTCTTCAAAATCAAGCGTTATCCATCTGGATGAATGTGAAAATTCTGTTTCTATCTTTGGAAGATCATCAAGCTGTATTGTATAGATGAAGTATCCTAGCATCATCTTTTATAAAGAACTCAAACGACTTATCTAATGACCCTGTACAGAAATTTTCCCGCAAGCACCAGTCTTTCCACCCAAACTTTGAATCTTTTCTGCTGGCCCAAAGACCTCCAATAGGCTTTGTGAAAAATCTCTCATTTTTTATTGGATCAATTTCTCTAAGGCTTGATGATCCGTAGTGTATATATTTTTGCATTTTAAAATTCCTTAACTTATGGCATTATCTCATTCATGTTATACACGCAAAGCCCTAAGTACAAAAGACATACAAGATTTAGAAGAAGCATTACAACAAGTACCTGTATGTCGCACGAAAGAGCAACAAGCATGCCTAGCATAAATGGCATGAACATCATTGAAAATGCACATACAAAAGCTATTACCACTTTGATGATACACTTTAATTTATACATGTAATCCCCCTCTGTAAAAGCAGTGTTTTACTTAATTATTCTTCTGATCTTTTGCTATCCTGATCTCTAAAATAAGCACCAAAAAGTTTGGTGAAAGTCTCTGAAAGTTCATCTGTTTTTATGCCTTTATTTCCTTCTTCCTTGTCACGTTCTTTAGCTTCGCCTATCTCATCAGCATATTTAAAGGGAATATTAGCAGCAATCTCGATGAGTTCAAGTGGAAAACCTTCTTCTCTTAAAGAATCTATTATTGTTACTAAATCTGTGAGAAGTGTAAGGCCTGTTCCTGCTAATCTGATATTACCTGTATTTGTATCAACGTGTATCATGGGTTATTTTTCTCCTTTTAATCTATGTATTCCAGCTCGTCTTTAATGTCATCTGGAACGTTGTCCTTAAAGACAAAACTGTTTTTAAGTACGTAGTTATTATACTGGCTTGCAGTCTTATTCGCTCTTATCTTTGCTGACTGCGCCCAGCTTCTTTCTTCATCATCAGTCGAGTCTTTAAACTGCTCATATAAGAGTCTGTCTGCTTCGTAGTTAGAGATCATAGCTCTGCAAGTATCTTCTACTTCTTTAAGGGTCTTATAATTTGTTTCATCATCAGCTTTCTGAACTCCAAAAGACCAGTTATTTATAGCTTTTGTAATGTATGCGCCGCCCCAAAAGACTACAGCTGTTACTACGAAAACGGCTATCGCAACATGTAATGCGGTATTGTCATCCTTCATATTAATCTCCAATCTTAATAACTGGCTCGTCTACGTGCATAGGAATGTCGGAGTATAAATAAGTCCCCGTGTATTCTATATAATTACCATCTACAGTGAAAAAGAAGATACCTGAATCATTTTCGCCATAAGAACCATCGACATCTGACAACCACTCATTTTTTCTTGATGTCTCGCCTGCACTGTACTCGTAGTACTCACTATCAGGTGTGAGGTATGAGTTAAGGGATGATACTTTTCCGTCAACAGTGAAACTTCCTACAACGCCGCCTGCATCAGTAAATAGCACGATATAGCCAAGAGGTTTTTCGACTTCGCATATAAGAGCATTTGCTTTATCTCTCTGCCCGTTAACCCAGTAGGCACGTTTGATCAGGTTGTATCTTTCCAAACTGTAATTTATATCCGTTGGCGTTGGCTGCACAGCAGCAAGGTTACTTGCAACAGCCTGCGTATTGTAAATGTCTGATGATGTATTATATGCGCTTGACTCACATCCAAGAATAGAAACTGACATGATCACGCTTACAATAACTGTTGTTATCTTTTTCATTCCGCATCCTCGCTTTCTGCAATGATATACTTCTGCTCGTTCTTAGCACATTCAGATATAATAGTGTAGCCGCTATCAGATAAGAGGTTTAATATCTTATCTATATTTTCGCACTCATGGAAGTATTCTTCCTCTTCAAGTTCAAGACAGCTGCAAAATTTGATCTCACCAATTCTTTTTAGCATAGTTATCCCTCCAATAAGTCTATGACTTTACATATGACAATATCAGTTACAGCTATAAGAGCACAAAATAGCTCGAAAAAAACAAGTATCTCTTTCCCCTTTTCTGCCATTGTCCAGTTGTAATCCTCCCAGTCCATATACCCCCCTTTAATTTATTTATCTGTCTTTAGTTCTTCAATCTTTTCTACAAGTGATGTGATCCGCATGTTCTGGATATGTATAGTCTTTTGCATAAGGTGCAGCTGCGCTTCTATAAGAATGATAGTTATTGCCATGAATATGAGCGCTAAGTTTGAAAGTATATTAGCCATTATTTTCCTCGTTTTCTTTTGTGTCTTTAGTGTCTTCTATATCTATTGGTTCTATAGAATAGGTTTTTTTGTTGATTGTAACAAGTGAAAAGTTTGAAACACCCCAAAAAAGTATTATCCAAAGGATAAGAAACCCAAAAAAATGTGTAAGATCATCAAATAAAAATTCAAGTATCTGAAGCAAAGTTACTCCTTTCCGGTACTTCCAATACCGCCTGTTCTTTTTGTTGTTACGTCATCATCAGTTGTAATACCAAATGGAACAAATACTCCCTGCACGATCCTGTCAAAAGGCTTTATATGTGTTACCTGGTTGAAACTAAGGGATATTAGTATGTGTCCCTCGTTATCTGCAAAGTAATAATCAGAATCTATTACGCCTGTGCCGTTTGACAACGTAACTTTTTGCTTTATTCCAAGTGAACTTCTTACATACAAAAGAAGTACATAGCCTTCAGAAATCTTACACCTTATTCCGGTTGGGATAAGTAGGCTGTTATGATTTTTAGAAGGCTCAAAATTAAAACCAAAAGGAGTACAGAAGTCATAGCCGGCAGACCCAAGTGTTTTACGTTCAGGAAGCTTAATATGTTCATAAGTTTTTTTTAAGTCTTCTTCGGTTATTATGTTGCTACTTGTAAGTACAATATGTTCTGAGTCTTTTTTGAACTGCTCAAATGAAACTTTCTCAAACTTCGCTATCTTCTCCATCTTTTTTTGCTCCATTCTTAAGCCATTCTCTGTGACTTTCAAGCATCTGGTCACGATTATCCTTATAGTACTTCTTAAAGTATGATGACCTGTCCTGCTTGCCGATCTCTTCGTCAAGTAGCTTTATGGCTTTTTGAACTTCAACCCTTTCATATATTTCTCTTCTTTCTGTCAAATATCTTCTTATCAGCTTTAGTCTTTTAATACTCATATGATTCCTTACTTTGAAAAATAGTGATCACCACATTTAAAAAGTGGTGTCTTCCCGTTATATCCTTCAGAAGAAAAATATAATACTTCCGTGTTTTTCCTATCGTGTATTTCACTTATGACAGCTCCGTAACAGTCAATTGGTATAGTCTCATCACTTTGAGATAGTGAAAGACCTGCTTTGTATGATGAAAACTGACCATGTGATGACAAGATTTCTTCTATAGAGTCCGGAAATCTTTTATCATCAAGCCTGTTTAAGATAACATCTATAACATACTGTTTTCCTTCCATTGGCTGATGCCCTGCTTCGTAGTAGAGAACGGCTGCCATCAGGTTTATATCTTCTTCTGAAAAGCCCCCAAAAAGTTTATACTCTTCTTCCTCTATGACAACTTCTTTTGGAGCTGTCATGTTGCCGCCGACGTATCTTGGAGCAATTGTCATGTCTAT
>JAILKW010000193.1 GCA_024693455.1 Lachnospiraceae bacterium | reverse complement strand
CATGTATTTCAAAAAATCTTTGCCTGATTTTACTACATCTGTTCTAAAACCTTTATCATTCAAAAAACTTCTGGCTATTTTCAGATTTGATATATCATCATCTACTATAAGAACTACCTTTTCCCTCATAATCAATATCGCTCCGGAATAAACACTTTTTCAAGTCTCTTGCCCCCTCCTACGCTTTGCTTAAAGACGGGGCATCTCGTCTGAATTCAAATCTCGCTCGCGAGACTTGGCGGGGAATTTGCGTCAGCTATTGCTGACATATTTCATATGCACCCCCTGCGAATCCAACGACATTATCTGATTCACTATAGCACATTCCGTAAAAGTTTTCCATTACCGTCCACTCATGATAAACCGCTCTTTACCGGGTTATGAGATTATAAAAAATAAAAAAATGCATTTTTTCGCAAAAAAACACAGATGCAAAAAAGCATCTGTGTCCAAAATTTTTCAAACTGAAGCCGGGTATATATTCTTTTAAATTAATGTCCCCCGTGACAGGAACCGCCGCCATGGCAGGAATGACCTTCGCCATGTTCGTGATCGTGATGATTACACCGGGTATCGGGATCATATTCAAGTTTGCCTGCAAGATAGGCGTCCATAACCTCATCTACAACACCGTTTACCCCCGGAAAAAGCTTGATACCCACTTCTTCAAGAGCATTCCTTGCACCCATTCCTATACCGCCGCAGATCAGTACCTCCACTTCAGCAGCCCTTAAAAAGCCCGCAAGTGCACCATGTCCCGTTCCGTTTGTATCAATTATCTGAGATGATGCTATCTTACCGTCTGTAACATCAAAAATCTTAAACTGCTCGGTATGTCCGAAATGTTGTCCTACCATTTCCTGTTCGTATGTAACTGCTATCCTCATTGTATTTTCTCCTTTTTCACTGATTTTTTCGCTTGCCGGGATCGAATCTATGCGATAAGAACCACCTGTGATCCGAAGTGTCTTGCCTTCAATGATGGCTTCGGCTATCTTATACCGTGCGCTTTCGTAAATACCTGCTACAGTAGCCCTTGATACACCCATCAAAACCGCACACTCTTCCTGTGTCATCTTTTGATGGTCTATAAGCCTTATGGTCTCCAGCTCATCAAGCATAAACAAAACGGTATCTTTGGAATCGGAGTCTACCGGTGCAAAACTCCAATGATCCGGATAGCCGCAGATTCTTCTGCATCTTTTGGGTCTGGGCATAGTTTTTCCTTTCCGACATATGTCAATAACTAATTTAAGTATATGCTATTTTCTGTCATATGTCAATAAAGGCCCCTTCCCAAACGGAAGAGGCCTTTCCCGTATAACATAACAGGAAATGTTGTAGAAATGAAATGATCAGTTTTATGCAAGAGCAGCGCCAAGAGCCTGACAATCAGAAAGCGCCGAATCATCCGGAGTATTATTTGCCATAACACTCTCTGTTACCAGTTGTCCTCCGTCGGAAGATACACGATCCTCCCAATCACGCATCCACTGTCCGTCTCCCCAACCGTAAGATCCGAAGAGAGCTACCTTCTTTCCTGCAAGCCCGGCTTCTATTGAGGTAAACATGGGATCAAATTCACCTTCTTCCAATACTTCAGCTCCCATGGCGGGACATCCGAATGCAACCGCATCTGCTTCTTTAAGATTGTCTGCAGTAAATTCACAGCCATACACCGATACATCAGCGCCGGCACCTTTAGCTCCGTCCGCTACCGCATTGGCCATCATCTCTGTGTTACCTGTCCCGCTCCAAAAAACAACTGCTACCTTACTCATATTTAACGTTTCCTTTCTTGTTAGTAGCGCCTAACCTAATTTCAAAACAAAAACCGTCTTTCAGACGGCTATGTTAGTTACGTCTAACATTATACAAAAACCAGTTTTTTTGTCAAGAACTTTTCGAAAAAAAAGCAGGGGAGAATATCCCCTGCAAAATAAGCTGTATCTACTTTCGAAGGAACCTGCTGATGGTTCGGACAAGTTCTTCCTTCTTAAACGGCTTGGGTATGTGTGCATCCATCCCTGCATCAAATGCCTTCTTAACATCAGACTCAAATGCGTTTGCCGTCATTGCTATTATCGGTATGTTTGACAACTCAGGATCATCAAGAGCCCTAATCCTCCTTGTTGCTTCAAGTCCGTCCATTACCGGCATAAGAACATCCATTAAAACCAGGTCTATTTCACCGGGTTTTGAGTTCTCAAGCTGACTTATCGCATCCATTGCACTGTCAGACTGCCTCACATTAAACCCAAATTTACTCAGAACCCGATCCGCCAATTTAAGATTAAGAGGCGTATCGTCCACTACCAAAAGTGTTACGCCGGTATAATCCTTGTTTAAAACATCATCCTCTTCTTTTTCGGGGCGCGCTTCAACTACTTCTCCCGATGCAGGCGAAAGAGGTAATACTATAATAAATTCGCTTCCTTTGCCTTTTTCCGAAACAACATCTATGGTGCCTTGCATAAGCTCCACGATCTTGTGAACTATTACCATTCCAAGGCCGGTTCCCTGTGTCTCGTGTACGATCTCATTCCTCTCCCTGCTGTAAGCCTCCCATATTTCTTTGCGAAACTCTTCGGACATTCCGATCCCCGTATCCTTAACACGGATCTCATAGGTGATCTTGTCGGAGCGTTCCAGTAATCGTCCCTTCAGATAAACACTGCCTCCTTCAGGGGTAAATTTGTAAGCGTTTGATAAAAGATTGAGGATCACCTGATTAAAACGAAGTTTATCGCAGGCAACGATATCATCCCCCATCTTATCCACATTAACGAAAAATTTAAGCTTGTTGTCAGCCATTTTAACGTGGATCATTTCCGCACAACCCATTAGCAGCTTTTTCATCTGAACCGGAGAATATGAAAGTTCCATCTTACCGCTTTCTATACGGCTCATATCGAGTATATCGTTTATAAGATTTGTCAGATGTTCTCCCGCCGAAGATATCTTATCCAGATAATCTTCAAGATGCTCCCTGTTATCAATCTCATCGATTGCAAGTTTTGAGAATCCCATAATGGCATTCATCGGCGTGCGTATATCATGTGACATATTGGAGAAAAATTCAGTCTTGGCCTTATTGGCGTTGTTTGCCTCCTCTATCGCAGACAAAAGCATCTCCTGTCTGTCCTCAAGCTGCGCTTTTTGTGTCGCTATCAGTCTGTCGGCATCCATCTTCTGCGCCCTCAGTTCATCTATCACTGAGGTCGTGATGAGCAAACGAGCCACTTTATCGTTTGTCCTTTCTATCACATGGTAGCCAATCCTTATCCAACGGTTTTCGTTATTATCTTTAAATACAAACTCTCTTTTTTCACAGTCCCTGAACAATTCACTTCGCAGCAAACCAACATCCCGTATCAGACTGCTTTGTTCTCCCGCTGCCTCTTCAAGCTTTGACGCAACCTTCTTAACAAGATCGTCACAACGCACATCCTCGTTAAAGCACAAAGTCTCATCCTGTTTAATGATCGTAACGTAATCAGCCACAAAATCCAAAAGGAAGATACAATGATATTCTTTTGCCAGTGTCGTTATGATCTGATTATCCAGCTTAATCTGTCCAAGCTCAGTTTCCGAAATAAGAGTCGCAGAACCGAAAGCCTTTACAGGCTTGCCTTTTTCGTCAAATTCAGTGGTATATTTCACGCGGAAAGGAATACGTCCTACCGTAAGGGGTATATCCGCTTCTATCTCGGGAATCCCACCATCGATCTTATGCATCATATCCCTATACATATCGGCATAATCCGGCGGAAATATTCCCATATCTATTGCCGGTTCGGGATAATTCGTAACCAGAGCAGGTAATCCCAAATCCCTCATACACCTGTAGCAGGGGCGCATCTCTTTTGTCGCAACCGTATATTCCCAGTTGTATATATTGACCTGTTCGCTGGTATGTTTATACCTGTATTCGATATCGGAAAGAGTATCCTGTGCTCTTTTCTCGTTGGAAATATTCCTTACACCCTCATAAATAACAGCTCCTTCGGGAGTATCGTCGACAAAAACTATCCTGCTTTTTAAACAGATCTTTTCAAAGCCGCAACAATCCGAAAAAACAAATCTCCATGTCTCCACAGTCTGTTCTTCATGCGTTGTTGCGCATTTTTCTACCCCCTCCAAAAAAATACGAAGGTTCTCCTCATCAAAGCATCTCTTAGGATCGGCATCAATAAAATCTTCCCCTGAAATATTCATCCATAATTCCGGCAGAAATCTATCATTAACCCCAATGGTTTTTATCTGTCCATCCTTATAATAAAATACTGTGGCCGGTTCCGAAAACTTATTATTAATGATCTCTTCATAATTCATAGCAGATTCCTCTTATCTCCAAATCCGGTTTGTAACCAAAATCCTGCTTATTTTGTATGGATTGGCTCCCCGGTGAAGCACTGATATAATCAGCGTTTCCTTCATTTAATTGAATTCTTCGATCCATTTTTTCACCTGATCGCGATTTTCAAGTGCCGATCCCGCACCTATCTTCGTCGTGCAGATAGCTCCGCACGCATTTGCAAAACAAAGCGCCTCTTTGTGCGGCTTACCCCTTAGTATTTCTGACACAAAACCGGCAAGAAAATTATCACCCGCACCCGTTGCATCTACCGCATCAGTTTTATATGCCCGGAGTCTTATCGTTTCGTTGTTATTTTTAAACAGGCATCCTTTTGATCCCAGTTTTATAATAATATTTTTGATCCCCATATCAAGAAAAACATCTGCCATCTCCTCAGGATCTTCCTTCCCCGAAAAATACCTTGCTTCGTCTTCATTTGGGGTAAGATAATCGATCAAAGGTAATGAATCCGCAATATCCTCCAAGCTTAGCACCCTAAAATTCGGAAGTTTTGTATCGGCAAAAACTATCGCGTCAGACTTTTTAACCGCCTCAAGAACCATACGGATGATGGTCGGATCGTCAAAAGGAGCTCTGAACAATGACCCCAAAACAAGAGCCCTTGCATCCATATATAACGAAGTATATTTTTCAGGATGAAAATTATATTTATGTGATCGGTTAGTTATGGATTTCCTTGTCCCGTCTTCATGTACAAATATCGTGGAAACCGGTGTGGAATAATCCTTAAGATGTATAATAAGCTCGGGATCCACGCCCGCTTTTTTTACTCCGGCTATTATCATGTCTCCGGCCGCGTCCTCTCCTACAGCACAAACAAGTCCGGTCTTTAGGGATAGCTTTGCAGCAGCCATCGACTCATTTAGAGCTTCTCCTCCCAAACTGAGCACTCCGCTTTCGGATCGATATCCTGAAGCCGATACCGGGTTGGGATCAAACCCTTTTATAATGGAATCCACAAGCGCGGTTCCCATACATATAACATCATACTTTTTCATTTTTCTCCTTATGATTCATCGTCGGATCATTATAAGCAAGGGCTATAAGAATCATAGTAGCAAGGTAAACCACATCAAGTACCGGCAGTTCAGGTTCCAAATGTGCAGCCGTATAATACGTATATCTCAGTTCAAGTATATTATAGATAAAAATTCCCGCAAGAACCATATAAAAAGCCTTGCCCTCTTTACGTATGTCTCTTATGATAAACAGGATCAAAATCGTTGAAAAAATGTAGATCACGGGAATAGCGTATGCCACGGCACTTACTCCGTACTCGCTCGTATAACCTGATACTCCAAAGTCGATGTTCACATATTGAGCATATGTCACTCCCAGAATGATAGTAACCAGGCTCTCTCCGATCACCAGTAATTTTTTTTGCTTCTTATCACATCTGAAAAAAATGAGCAAAAAGAATGCAAGCATAAAAGTGTAATTGGGCATCAGATAAAGTGTATCGGAAATAGCCTCCAAAAAATTGGATCCCACTTCAAAATATGTATATATTATCACGAGTATATCCGACAAAGCCCAGAAAAAAATCCCGAACAGAAAGTAAAATCCACTCGTCCAACCATTGCCCGATTCTGTTATTTCGTCTGCCATAATAGCAACTATCAATATAGTGGCTATGGGAGAAGTGGTATTGTAAACAATGTCTGCAGATACAAAAGTCGCGAACAGATTACACATACATGTAATGCAAATTGCCATTAAAATAAACTGTTTTTGCTTATTGAAATCTGCGATATATGAAAAATTTATTTTTATTTTTGATTCATTTTCCATTTTTTCTTATCCTCATACATAGCCTGATCCGCTCTGTCAAAAACAGTCTTATAGTCTTTGTCCATTTCTCTGTTATAAATTGCAGCTCCGGCTGCAATCTGATACTTACATCCAAAAATTTCTTCGTCTTCATTACTGTAACGATCAACTACATTATGTAATTTTGTTATGAGCGGATTCGGATTGTTATGATTCAATA
>JAILKW010000206.1 GCA_024693455.1 Lachnospiraceae bacterium | reverse complement strand
TATGGTAGAAATGCAGTCCGTCTGCCTAAAGCAGACACAGCCGTAAGGCTGTTATAGGAAGCACGCGACTTTAGTCGTGTGAGGCTTTACTAAAAAATCGGGAAAAATATAATAGCATATGGAATTTTTAAGCGATATAATGCAGACTATAATTAAATATCTTTTAAAAGGAGTGCTTTATCATGTTAAAAAACAAATTTGTTATTATTGCAATTAACGTTGTAGTCTTTATTGCCCTGTTTAATCTTCTTGATTTTTTATGGGCTACCTTTGTATCAAAAACAGACTTTGTATTTTCACCCGGAAAAGGTATCGTACAACCTCTTATAATGGCGCTTGTAATCAGCACCTTCGGCATCATTACACTAAACAAAAAAAATCCGGATGATAAAACAGAATAAAATAATGTAAAATCTAAAAGAGGCTACCGCTTAGATATGATAAATCATCTCGCGATGCCTCTTTTTCTTTGAATCTGTCTCACTTTACTTCCCAGCCGCTTAGGCTACGTTCCTTGGAATCAAAGTTCACACCGATCATTAAAAGTGTGCGCCGGTCTGCTGCGTAGGTCTTTGCATAACCCATATCTTCAATCTGCTTTAATGCTTCTTCCGCGCTCTTATCGCGCTTGAATTCAAAGATATAGACGTAATCATCCGTCTCAACTATACAGTCTGCCCTGCCTTTGGCATTGTGGATTTCTGTGAAAGTATACTGCCCCAACAGCATAAACACAATATAAATTACATTTTGGAAATTCTGCTCTACTATTTTCTCATCTGCCGGATATGGCAGTCGTGCAAAAAGCGCCGTAAAGCGATCTCTGAGATTATCCGTCCTGCCTCTCTCAATATCCATGCCAAAAGATCTTATATCAAGTGGATCCGGTTCCTTCTCCTCGTGAAGATAATATGGTGCAAGACTTTCAAGGAACCCGTATTTTACTTCATCATTCGGATAGCCCAGTTGATAGCTCCTGTATTTTTTATCATACCCTTTTATCGTAAGATATCCGGTCTGATAAAACAGCGGAATGGGATTGGGATTATCGAAACGGTAATCCGTCAAAACAGGTTCTTGCGCATATAATTCACCCTCTGTGATTTCTTTCGCATCAAAGCCGGATTTTTTTAATTTCTCAACCAGAAAGGTCGGTGTCCCGGTAGCAAACCAGTACATACCGAAATTTTTTTTCGAAAAAGCATTCAACAAACTGAACGGGTTGTATACCCCCTCGGTATCAATTCCGAAATGATATCCGTCATACATTTTTTTCAGTTTTGTAATGCAGTTTTCCCTGCCTATTCCCTCTGCCGCCGCAAGCTCATTAATCTCCAGTGCAAAGTTATCCGTCAGCTCCGGCTGTGTAATTCCGCAGATACCGTTATATTCATAATCAAGCGAGATGTCATTCAATTGGTTCAGGTCGCTGAAAATACTCACTTTAGAAAATTTAGTCACTCCCGTTAAAAGAACAAACTTCAGATAATGATCATAGCTTTTCAATGTACTGAAGAATCCCTTGAACACAGCTTTATTATGCTCCAGCCTTTCCTCATCGGCTTCCAGAAGTGCCTTGTCATATTCATCCACAAGCACAACTGCATTCCTCCCGGTTTTTTCCACAGCTTTGACAAGTAAATGCCGGAAGCGCTCCTCTAACGGGGTTTCTTTTTGTTCATCACCGTAAATTGCTTCCCATTCTTTCAGATGCTCCTCTAGCACTTCCTCCAGAGCCGTATTCGTTTTAAAATTCTTTTTATTGAAATCAAAATAGAAAACCGGATATTTCTGCCAGGCATCCGGTCCGTCTCCCTCAAGTTCCATAATCTTTAGGCTGGTAAAAAGTTCCTTCTTCCCTTCAAAATAAGCCCGCAACGTTGATAAGAACAGGCTCTTTCCGAAGCGACGGGGACGGCTCAAAAAATACGGTAATCCGCTTTTGGCAAGCCGGTAGACATATTCTGTTTTATCTACATAGACATATCCATCGCGGATCAACCGTTCAAAATCCTGTATACCAATTGGTAATTTTCTGTCCGGCGACATCTTCCTTACCTCCTGCTCAATTCAAGCCTCGTTCGCTCGTGTTCCATACACATCTCGTTCACAAGACTTGGCACCAGATTCGGGTCTGCTTTGCAGACATATTTTCTATAGAAATTATAGCAAAATCCCCAGTTTTCCACAAGTTCCGGGCATATACAGTAATGTGAATATGAAGATCATAGAATCCCTACAACTGCAAAAGCAACGTGAATTTACCCGGATCACTCCAATATCCACGCAATTCCTTTTGCCAAACGTATATCCGCGTCTTTAAAATGATTCCCGGGATTCATCTCAAACACTGTTTCTATTCCCATACCTTTAAAGTTTTCATATATTTCCCTTGTGTTCTTCTCAACGGTGCTAAGAAGCGGATTCCTTGTTTTCGCTTCCTTATCTCCAAGGGAAAAATATATTTTTTCCGGCCTTTTGTAAAAATCATTTTTATCCGTAAAATCCAAAAACCCGGGAAACCACATAGAACCCGATGCACTTACAGCCGCACTAAATATGCCTGTTTTATATAGACTGTAAAGGGCAAATAAACCGCCCAGAGAATATCCTGCAATGATAATCCTTTCAGGATCACTTGCAAGCTCCTCTTTTATTCCGGGGATTATGCTGCTTGTAAGCTTATCCAGGTATTCATCCGCACCTCCGGTGCACGGTGCGTCGTTCTTGTAAAGTGCCGGACATTCCCAGGGTGACATTTCATCATCCCAATTAATATCGCTTATAACCGCAAGGCAGAACTTTTTATCCGTTAAATCCTTTAGTGCCGAATAAACCTCATTTCCCTCTCCCTGAAATGTATTAACTATAACAAGGGGTACCGGGCTTTCTTTTTCTCCATATAAATATATATTTTTATTGTTAATAATCATATCTTCCCTCTTTTACATTATAAAGCCTGCTAATCTGTGACCTTCCCAACCTGTAATCTTTGTGTCCTAACCCGTGACCTTTTTGTCCGATTTCAGTCCTGCGAAGGCAGTACTATGGTTAATGTCAAGACTCGCTCGCGAGTCTTGCGCGCCGGATTCGGGTCTGCTTTAGCAGACAAAGTCCTGTCCGAATCCGTGCGCATCCTCGCGGAGCCTTTAACTCAGTCGGAGATTATACCCCGACTGAGTATAGTTTGTCATAGCCCCCACCTAGGCTAACGCGTAGAGGTGGGGGATTTCTCCGGCTGAGTTAAAGGATGG
>JAILKW010000187.1 GCA_024693455.1 Lachnospiraceae bacterium | reverse complement strand
TAGATAGGACAGAGGTGGAAGTGCAGTAATGTATGGAGCTGACTGTTACTAATCGGTCGATGGCATGACCAAGACAGGGGATAGGTAAAAGATGTTGATTTCTTGTATGCAGTTTTGAAGGTACATACCTTCTATATTAATACGGCCCAGTGGCTCAGTTGGTTAGAGCGCCGCCCTGTCACGGCGGAGGTCGAGAGTTCGAGTCTCTTCTGGGTCGTTTTTGTGGGATCTTAGCTCAGCTGGGAGAGCATCTGCCTTACAAGCAGAGGGTCACAGGTTCGAGCCCTGTAGGTCCCACTTATGGATGGGTTCCCGAGTGGCCAAAGGGGGCAGACTGTAAATCTGTTGCAAGTTGCTTCGGTGGTTCGAATCCACCCCCATCCATTGCCATGAACGGCAGATGCCGATGTGGCTCAATTGGCAGAGCAGCTGATTTGTAATCAGCAGGTTATCGGTTCGAGTCCGATCATCGGCTTTGAGCGTAAAGCTCACTAATTTAATATCGCGGGGTGGAGCAGTCTGGTAGCTCGTCGGGCTCATAACCCGAAGGTCGTTGGTTCAAATCCGGCCCCCGCAACTCTTAAGATTTGCTTTTTGCAAGTCTTAAAATGCCCAGATAGCTCAGTTGGTAGAGCAGAGGACTGAAAATCCTCGTGTCACTGGTTCGATTCCGGTTCTGGGCATTTCTCTTTATAAAATATCAGTACGGGCCATTAGCTCAGGTGGTAGAGCACTTGACTTTTAATCAAGTTGTCCGGGGTTCGAGTCCCCGATGGCTCATGGAGAAAAAGGTTGAAATCCTAGTAGATACAAGGGTTTCAGCCTTTTTCATATTTCTGGTCAAGTGTGGTTTGAACTGTTTTAATGGGTTCAAGAGGTCTCTTTTGTGTCTCAATGTTTTTTGATTCACTGTAACCTATTTCAACCAACTTGGTGACGTCAACAAAATGAGCTTCTGTATGATTACTGCCAAATAAAACCATGTGTCGATAACGAGTAGGATCCGATTCTATCCGAAAAATTAACGAAAATAGTTTGGATATATTGTTTAAACATAAGTGATTGTAATTGTAAAAAGTTACAAATTGTTCAAAAAAAATTAAAAAACCACGTAAAAACATTGATTTTATCAAGATAGATGAATATACTATAAAGGGTGTAGATAGTTGTAACAATACATATGATTTCAAGGGGGTTTATCATGAAAAGGAAAATGACAAAAATAGTTTCATTAATACTATTGATTAGTTTGTTCTTGTTACAAGGGTGTGCGCTTACGACGCCGGAAACGTCTCACTTAGTTAAGGTCGGTGATGATGGAAGGACCTTAACGGCCGAATTAAAAGCCAGTACAGATGATGGATATACATGGCAATATTTATTTGATAACAAAATTTTTGCAGAGTCCTCATCAAATTTTACAAATAATATTTTCAGCAATACTTATGGAAGTACTTATACTTATGTTGCGAATGATGTAGGAACAGCGAATTTTTATCTGATCTTGGTTCAGAATGATGATTATCAGAATGCCAAAGTATTTAATTATGTTTTAAACGCAGGGAATGATAATAAGATCTCGATTGAGAAAGAAGGAAATTTTGTATTAGGCAGTGACGTGAATCTCTATAATAAAGTAGTAGGGAAATAGATATCCACTGAGTACCGGACGTTTTGATACGTCCGGTATATTTATGTTAAAAGAGCGATCTCATATGTATGATATGTTATCAAAAGTTGCGTGGTAACAGTGGATAAGTTATAATGATGAACGAAATGGATGGAAAATGTTCAAAATTTGAAAGGGATTGAGGAAGCAGGACTTTTAATGATGACAGAGATGAGATAATCGGTTAAAAAGTGAGGCTATGTATGAAGAATTATAATAAGAAAAAAAAGAAGGATACTTTATTAAACAATATTTTACACAAGCATGGAGGAGATATTTTAAGATCTGATAGTTATAATCGATCCAGAGGGTTTATTCAACATGGAAAGAAGTCGGTCTTTCATCACAGTATTGATGTAGCAAAGATGAGCATAAGGATCAGCAGAGCGCTTCCTTTTGAGTTTAAGGAGCGCGATCTTGTAAGAGGAGCGCTGCTTCATGATTATTTTCTTTACGACTGGCATAATAAGAATGTGAAGGTGCGCAAACCGGCGGATATCAAAAAACTGCATGGATTTACACATCCGATGACGGCAATGCGGAATGCAGAACGCGATTTTGGCTTGAGTGCATGTGAAAAAGAGATCATCAGCAAACATATGTGGCCATTGACAAACCGGATGCCCAGAAACAGAGAGGCATGGGTTGTTACGATGGCGGACAAGATCTGCTCTGCTAAGGAGACTATTCACAGAAGATAAAGAGCCTGTACAGGATAATACCTGACTCAGCCGGTGGTAGAGTGCTTGAAAATACTGTGTTGCTATTCACAGCCGAAATGCGCATTTACTGCGCATTTACGGCTCGATAAACTATCTCTGTTATTGAATTTTGCCCATCGCGAAGCGATTTTAAATGGCAAAATTCGTTACTTTCACAGGCGGAACGGCTGTGAATAGTAACAATACTGTTTTTTTACGATATCAACCAATGGTTCGTGTTTCTTTGTAAGAAAACCTGCTTGCAATGAAGCAGGAAATTGATGAAAAGAACAGACAGCTACTGAACCTTGAAATATGGATCAGTGCTCCGGCAACGCTTGCAGGGATTGTTTTGTGTGGTATTGCGGTATTTTGGGATATCCTGACCGGATTAAGGACTGGTATCATAATGTTTGCCATTGTGCTGATTTTGGCTGTCGCATTCGTTGCAGTGGGAATTGAACAGAAAGCAGGATATTATGAGTGCCAGAAATGCTTTGACCGGAATATTCCTACGTATTGGCAGACAAATCTGGCTATGCATTTCGGAAGAACAAGATATATGAAATGTCCGGAGTGTGGTAAGTGGAGTTATCAAAAAAAGGTTCTTGCCAAAGAAAAGCAGTGAGTATCTTCTTCCATATACAAAAGGATGAGAATTCAAGTGGACAATGAACCGTATTTTACAAACGTGCGAAATAGCGAAAGAACTTACAAAAAGCCGGGATTTTTTCGGATGATAAGCAGAGTGAAAGGAAGTTCCCAAAAGAAAAGTAAGATTAAAAAATTAAAGGAAGAGGAAGAAGGAAATGGTAAGACGTGCGGTAAAGGAAGATATTCCCGCAATATTGGAACTGTTAGTACAGGTAGATATGGTACATCACAAAGGGCGGCCGGATCTTTTTAAGGGTCCGGCCACGAAATATAATGCAAAAGAGCTGGAAGAGATCCTTTCGAATGAGAAGACGCCCGTGTTTGTCTGCGAGAATAAAGATGGCAGAGTGGCAGGACATGCTTTTTGCATTCATAAGCAGGTACTTGGAGATGCAGTGCTCACAGATGTGAAAACACTTTATGTCGATGATATCTGTGTAGATGAGAAGGCACGAGGATTCGGTGTTGGGAGAAAATTATACCGGGCAGTGCTGGAGTATGCGAAAAAAGGCGGCTTTTATAATGTGACACTTAATGTGTGGAGCTGTAATCCGACAGCGATGAAGTTTTATGAAGCCATGGGTCTGACACCGCAGAAAGTCTGTATGGAGCAGATTTTATAAAAACTGAATTCTTTCCGGTACAGTGTCAGCAATTTTTATAACAGGAACAAAATGTAATGCATAACACTATGAAACCGGCAGGGTAGCAGCGGTAGATGGTATGGAAATATCTGTAAAAACAAGATTTTTGGAATCTCTTTAGAGGAACGCAAAACACATGGAAGATGGATAGGTAAGGAAACGGTGGAATCCTAAAGGAATGGATCAAGCAGAATACCGGGAGGAGAAGTGGCAACTTAAATGGAAACAAAGAATCAGGACTTGTACGAGAAATTAACAGAATATACCAACAGCTCCGCTTATCCCTTTCATATGCCGGGGCATAAGCGAAACGAAAAGTATCAGATGGCTGAACCTGTGGGAATGGATATCACAGAGATCACAGGATTTGATAATCTTCATCATCCTGAAGAAATCATAAAAAAAGAACAGGAATTTGCCGCCCGAATCCATGGAGCAAAGGAGAGCTTTTTTCTGGTGAACGGAAGTACCTGCGGGATATTGGCAGCTGTTTCGGCCGCAGTGCCAAAAGGCGGCAGGCTTTTAGTGTGCCGTAATGCTCATAAGTCTGTCTATAACGCGGCGTATCTGAGGCAGTTAGAGCTTTCTTATCTAAGACAAGAGCGGACGAAGATCGGCCTGGAAACAGCGGTCTGTCCACAGGAGGTGGAACGGGCATTAGCTGCCAGGGAGACAGATGCAGTACTGATCACTTCTCCGACATACGAAGGCATGGTAGCGGATGTGGAAAAGATCGCTCATCTTGTGCATGAAAAAGGGCTGCCGCTGATTGTGGACGAAGCGCATGGCGCACATTTCGGATTTCATCCGTTTTTTCCGGAGAGCGCCCTGCAAAAAGGTGCAGACCTTGTAATACAGAGTGTTCACAAAACATTGCCGTCTTTAACGCAGACAGCGATCCTGCATGTGGGTAAAGAGGCCGGGCGGTATATTGATCTTGCGAAGGTACGGCAGTTTTTAAGTATATATCAGACTTCCAGTCCCTCTTATGTCCTGATGGGAAGTATCTCTA
>JAILKW010000127.1 GCA_024693455.1 Lachnospiraceae bacterium | reverse complement strand
TAACCTTCTTGGTAAGTGCCTTCTTTGCTGCCGCATTACCTGCTGCGTTAACATTTGTCATGGGTGCAACAAGTGCTGTTGCCATTGCAAGTGTTAACAGTCCTGAAATTGCCTTTTTGTTCATAGTTCCTCCTTTTATATTAATGATTGCCGTCATATTATTTAGACGGATTACTACCTTATTTTGTTTCAATAATATAAATATTATTTTTTTTAAAAAAGACTTGATTTATTCATAATATGTATGTATAATACCTTTTGTTGTGAATATTAATGCCCCATCGCCAAGCGGTAAGGCAACGGACTCTGACTCCGTCATTACCTAGGTTCGAATCCTAGTGGGGCAGTTACACCACCTGATATCGGGTGGTGTTTTTATTTGTATCAAATAATTATCCCCACCATAGGAGGCGGGGACTTGTTGACTGATTATTTATGCTATGACTCTGTCTTTTCCCAGACAAGTCCTTTACCTCTTGTAAATTCTCTGGATTCATTCATAGGCTGCGGCTTTCCGAAATAATATCCCTGAGCCTTATCACAACCTATCTTTTTAAGAAACTGAAAATGTTCTTCCTTCTCTACTCCCTCGGTAAGCGCCACAACACCCATATTTTCTGCTGCAACTACTATAAACTCTATAAGTGTTCCTGTTTTGGGAATCTTATCATAATTCCTTAGGAAGGTAAGATCGAGTTTGAGCAGATCAAAATCATAGGCCAAAAGTTCGGTAAGTGATGAATAACCGCTTCCGAAATCATCTATCCATATCTGATATCCCGCTTCACGGAATTTCTTTAACTCATTTTTTATAAGATCCGTATCATCGCTTAAGGCACTTTCCGTTACCTCTATATCCAGCATATTGACCGGCATATCGTTATCTCTTCGATAACCGTCAACAACCTCAAATATATTGCAAAGGTCAAAATCCAGCCTGGAAAGGTTTATTGAAAACGGAACCAGCGGTTCTCCCGCCTCCTTAAGCCTTTTGTACTCTTCACAGACTTGTCTGATAATACTACTGTCAACCTTATAGATAAGATGGAACTTCTCAAGTGTCTCTATGAATTCACCGGGAGCCAATATTCCCTTTTCCGGATCCACCCATCTCGCTAGAGCTTCATATCCGCATATCTCTCCTGTGCTCACACGGATAACCGGCTGATAAAATGGTTTGATATAACCGTTTTTAATAGCTTCATCGATATTATTAATAATAAATCCCTGTCTGTGCATCAGACTGTTCAGCTCTTCGTTATAATACGCGAAGCTAAGATCATATCTGTTTTTTATGCTCTTGCATGCAAGTCTCGCATGATCACACGCAAGTCCGATATCGTTACAACTGTCTTCGAGTTTATATATACCAATATTTATCTCAAGATGTACTCCTTCAACCAGACTGCATATATCTTCGCGCACCTTTTCCAAAATAGGTTCCAGATCCTTTGTCATAGTAGCTACAACAAAATGATCATCGGAAAATCTGGCTGCCATCCTGTCCAAAAAACTGTGCCAAAGAATCCTGGCAACATTGAAAAGCAACATATCACCCTGTTTGAAACCGTATTTTTCATTAAAAAGCTTAAAATTATCAATATCCAGATAAATGATGCTAAGTCCATGTTCTCTTATTTTAGGATCATTGATCTTTTCCTGAACAACACTGAAGAAATGCCCCATGTTCCAGATGCCGGTAAGATTATCCGTCTCCTGATTCATGTTTAAAACCTGTTGCTCAGCCAGACTGCTGTCTTCTCTGTTATAATACGCATCCTGATCCATATCCACTATATAAACATAGTAGAAACTCGTCCCGTTAACGCCATGTAAAAGATGTCCGAAATCTTCAACGTATTTTACTTCCCCTGATTTAGTCTTAATCCTGTACCTTACATAGTCATGTTGTTTTTCACCAAACATGTTCTGCTTACAGATTTCTGTCTGGATATCGTTATAGTCATCCGGATGAACCATTCCCCGGAAAGAATTATTTGTAAAATCACGGAAATCTTCTATGGAATCACATCCGTACAGCGATACGATATTTTCATCTACATATACTATATCCTCGTTACCTTTAGCATTATAGATAAAAAATCCTCCCGGAAGCGGTGAAGGAACAGCAACCTCATTGTTTTTTAATTCAAGATCCAAAGCCATGTCATACTCCTTAGATTTTGTCTGTAAATACTTCTTTCCTAAACATTCTGCCTAAGCTACAGTCAAAGGATAACTATTCCGATTTAAAAGAGTACATAAACCGGAACATATTTACACCATAGTAGTCGTTTAATTATATACGTTTTACGGTTTTTTTTTCAAGCCCCTAATAGTATAATTATATCAATCATTAAATTATACGAAACGGAGACAGTTATGGAAAAAATAATCATAGTCTGTGGCGGAATTTTCGACGAAGATCTCGCTCGTAATCTTTTAACCGAAAAAAATAATTTTATAATCGCGGCCGACAAAGGTCTGTCTCACCTGATACGCATGGGTATTCGTCCTCACGCAGTCATAGGTGACTTTGACTCTGTAAGCGAGATGGATAAAGTGGCAATAGAAACCTATGAAAAAGTCGGTGATGCAACAGTAATAAGATTAAACCCGATAAAAGACGCAACAGATACCCAGGCAGCCCTTGAGCTTGCAATGGAACGTAAGGGTGACATCTATATTTTAGGCGGTACAGGACGCAGGCTTGACCACTCCATTGCCAATATAAGACTTCTGGGCCTCGCCCTTGAAAAAGGCAGGCGGCTAACTATTCTCGATACACTTAACCGTGTCAGAATGTATAGGGCCACTCCCGACAGCAAAGGGCATATTACAATAGGCCGAAACGACCAATACG
>JAILKW010000186.1 GCA_024693455.1 Lachnospiraceae bacterium | reverse complement strand
TATTTGGGGCTGCCCTTGAGGCAGCCTTTTAGATTTGTGCAATTCTGATATTTTTACAAGAAATAAAAAATCTATACATAAAGAGGAAATTTTTATGTTAAAATATAGTGAAAATTGAAAATAGATTTATCGCAGAGGTTGATACAGATGGTCGTAAAGAGACCGTTCGGATATTCTTGTGAGCTTTGATTGAAGCAAAAGGAGGGAAAATGAGACTAGTTATTGTTGGGAAGGAAGACCTGGTATATTACGAGGATATGATACCGGTCATTTATAAAAATTATCTTGAATTACCATCCGAGATTGTTGTAGGTGCAGCGGAAGAAGATGAGGATGGTGGTTATGTTGCATGCGGCGTGATGATATTGTCGGTGGCAGATCCGGCAGTCGTTGAATTAAGATGGCTGCAGGTACATCCGGACTATCAGGAGAAGGAAATTGGTACGATCCTGCTTAGGCAGGCCTTTTTGCTGGCAAAAAAATTGAAGGCACAGAGGATTGAGGCAAGGGTTCCCGAGGTCAGAGGAGAGTCACCCATGTTTGATACACGTTCTTCTTTTTTTATAATGAGAGGGTTTGTTCGTCAATCGGTGATCAAAAGAGAATGGATTTTTTCAAAGAAGGAGATAAAAAATTCAAAGTTAAAGGGGCTTAAAGCAACTCGGGGTAAGATAATTTCGTATGAAAATCTTTCAAAAGATGAACTCGAGGCCAAAATGCTTCGTATAATAAATGAGAAAACCATGATGCCGTTAGTGCCGGGATTGGTCGACAGGGAACTTAGTATGAGTTATGTATCGGGCGGTAAGCTTTTGGCGGATATAGTGATCCAGAAGGTTGGAGGTGTGTATCATCCGATATATTTTCATGTGACAGATGATCCACAGGCGGGCCTTGAACTGATCGCAACCCTTTTAAGGGAATTAAAGAAGAAGTTAAAGCCTACGAATCTGGTGCATATCGAATGTGACAGTGAAGAGCAACGAGATGCGGTAGAGAAGTTGTTTGATGAGATTGAGGCAGTCAATGTGTGTGTGTTCGAAGCAACGCCGGATGCTTTCGATAATGCAGATGCGGCTATGCAGGAAGAAATTCGTCTTTTTGATGAAGTGAAAAAAGAAGACGCAGAATTTCCTACACGATTTAAAGTGGTAGAGTTAGAGTATTACGGCGGAGAAACTGAGACATTTGAATAAAATAAGTAGGAGAAAAGTATGGACGAAATAAATGATATTCAACAAAAAGAAAAGCAGATTAATATTAATATCGAGCCTCAGAATATGGAAGATCTCTTTTTGCCTAAGGAGATTGAAGGGTCCAAGTTTAGCTATGATCTGCCGGACAATCTGAACGCATATATAGAAAAACAGAAAAATGACCCCAATAAACAATACTCTGAAAGTCTTCTTAAGGATATCTTTGCGGAAGAAAATCAAAAGTATATTAAGGGAGGACAGTATCAAAAAGATCTGTTAGCGATAAAGAAGGATGATGCCGGCGGGATAGGTGTTAAACGTCTGGATTATAAAGACAGAAAGAAGCTTGAGTATAAGATCGCCAGCGTCAAATATTCGGGTACTATAGCAGATTCGAAGACTTTTGTTAAGATCATCACATTGGGATTCGGTGGAGATAACAAGGGCATGAAAGAGATCAAGAGGCGTCTTAATATCGTGCAGCGTTTTATTTCCGGTGATATGTCCTTGTTTAAGAAAAACGATAGAGAGTATGACGTAGATCAGTTTAAAAACGTCGTTACGGAGGTTTTTGAAAGTGCGATAGATGCCTGCAAAAACTATACTGCGACCCACAGGGAGTCACCCCTTACTGTTTGGGGAAAACGCAGACTTAGCGAAGTTTCAGGGATTCTTGACCAGCTGCAGCTTGACTATAATAAATACAGGGATGCTGCGGAAGACCTTGCAGCAGGTGCTTATGATGATAGGGAAGAGCTTAAGTCGCCGGAGGATCTGGTAGAAAAGACGGATTTTGTAGAAATAGAGGATGTGGAGCACCAGCATGAGGGAAACTCTACTGAGGTGTATAAGGGCAAGGTAAAAGAAGTTAATGAAAATGGAGAGATAGTTACCAAAACTTATTACATCAAAGAAAATCTGCCACTGCT
The DNA here is from genome assembly GCA_024693455.1 of Lachnospiraceae bacterium. Taxonomy (GTDB): domain Bacteria; phylum Bacillota; class Clostridia; order Lachnospirales; family Lachnospiraceae; genus Weimeria. Next base: position 3,283 of record JAILKW010000186.1, on the reverse strand, counting down.
GCATAAAGACATGGACGGATTTTTGAACCGACGTCTGAAAGAACTTGAAGTTTCCCAAAAACTTAAAAATAAAGATCCCGAAACACTGAAGAGTTATGGCAATCGTACGGAAAAGGAAGAACTTCGTATGCAAAAGTCCCATGCGGATGATATTGATTATCAGAATGGTATGGAGCTTTTGAATATTATAAAATCCAGGATAGAAAAAAGCAGTGTGAATGAGCGAAATCTGATCAGGCGAAAATATGCCATGTTTTTTAAGCATGATTTTGATAAGGTATTTGCTGAACTTTTGGAATACAATAATGCCATAAAGCTGCTTAAGCAAAATGGCATGAAGACTCTCGGTGAATGGGAAAAGGAAGCTAAGGCAAAGGATGCTGATCCGAAAGCGGTTGTTATTTATAATCTTCTTAGTAAGCAGAAAGTGAAAAATGCAAAGGAAGCAAAAGAGAAAAGCGCTTCCGAATGGGTGATCGAGAAGTTAAATATTAAGGATGATATGATCATTCAGCTACTGCAGAAGATGGATAAGCAGGCTGATAACAACAAGATGAGAGTTGATGGAAAGAAGGCCTCAAGGATAGAGACGATGTTTCGTATCACCATGGGTAAAGAGGTTGAGTTGTACGGACAGATCATGGAGAAGAATAAACTTGAAGATAATGAGATGTCTCAGTACAATACCATGGCAACGAGTTATCTTGGAGATAAGTACGGTTTCAATAATGAAGTAGTAAGTACCAAGATCAAAAAGGGAGCTTTTCCGAGATGGACCGGTGACAAAACACAAAACAGTATTACCATGCAGGAGGTTGCGGAAGGTGTTGAATGGATTGACCTTATTAAGAAGGGAAAGCCTATCAGTCTGTCACCAAAAGCCGTAAGACAGCTTACCAGGTTGCAGATGTTTGATACCTTGTGTCAACAGATTGACAGGCACGGCCGAAACTTTAAGTGTCAGTATGAGGAAGATAAATATGGTAGGATTACGGTAAAATCCATTAAAGCCTACGACCATGACCAAAGTTTTTCTACCGGAAATTTAGCTACAGCCTTCGAAGAAAAAAGGGATAAAAACGGCAAGTTGACAGAAGCAAAAAACAACAGATTTCTTCCGTCATTAATGAAGGTTGTAAAAAAGGACTCACCTATGTATCGTTACATTGCCGGTAAATATTTTAATACTTCTGTTTATGACACCAGATGGATGAAGATGCAGAAGGAAGAGCCCATCATGGATTATGGAAAAGATGGCTTCAATGGAAGATATGATAGTGATGTTAAGGAACTGGAGCTTACCAACATTCAAAAAGATTTGGTTTTGACCGGCTTTTACGGTGGACAGACACAGATGGAAGGAGAAGGAGAAAAAGCATACAAGGAGCCTATAGTTTTGGGAGCATCTTCACTTAGCGCAATTAATGATAAGGATAAGAAGTATAGTAGATTTTATGGAGCGAATATTCATAAATATTCGGTATTAAGAAAGCGTGGCACGCCTCGGACAGAGCGTGAAGAAGATGGTAAACCCGTGAACGAGGAAGGCAAGTACTATGAAAAAGTATACGAAAGTACTGATGAAAACGGTTACGAAGAATATAGTAATATACAATACAATGCAAATGCAAAGAAGGTAATGGATGAGGTAATATCGATCATAGATACACTGGGAGAGTTCTTTGTCGAAAAGAAAATGACGGAGGCAAAGTCCAAAGTAAAATATAATGCTTACTATGAGCAATATGGTGGTATGCTTAATGTCAAGACTTTTTTTAGGCCGGCTGAGGAGCTGATGAAGGATAAGGCAGGCCTGGAGAATGCGGCAAAAGCTATAAGAAGGCTGAAAATTCTAAATAACGAGTATGATTTTTCGGATATGATCATTTCGTTGAAGAACATGGGCGCTACTTTAAATTATGAAGGCTATAAGGTTGGAGCAAAAGATTTCTTTCATTCCTTTGATGGCCGTAGAAACTACGGCGGAGTACTTCAGGCTTATATTGACCAGACCCTTTTTATGTTTGCAAAGTCTTTTGCAAATGTGCCCGAGGTTCAAAAAATCATGGATGAGACGGAAGAGGTACCGGAGGATATGAAATCCATGATAAACGAAAACGGGGATCTTGTAATTCCGAATATGTTACACATGGACGAGGATGCATATCGTTCGATCCAGGAAATGGTTCGGGATTTTGGAGAAGATGGTAAGGGCGAACTGTATTGGCAGCTGAAGAAAAAGCATTTGACCGATCCGGCGATCGAGAGCATATTTATCAGAGCAAAAGAAATGCTAAGCAGGATTGATAATGAAGTTAAGCCGGCTGCCGAGAAGTTTTTGAAAATGTTATACAAAGAAGGAGATGTGCGTAGAAACTTTTTCCTTTCAGAGAAGGATTATGAGAGCTGCGATTCCTTATATGATATGGCTCTGGATCCCGGAGACACTTATCTTGTGCAGGATAATAAGCATTTTATTGCCTGTAACGAGGAGTTTTCTTCTTATATGTCTGAAAAGGAAAAGGAGAATGTCCTGGAAGAGAGAAATGCCGTCGTTACGCATCCTAAGAGATGGAATGCCAAGAGGGAAAATAAATTAAAGACCAATATACGTAGCGAAATAGAAGGTTAGAATGACAAGTTTTCATTTACTCAATAGTTCATATTGAATATACGTGTAAGAGCACCGCTTGATTGGGATTTCCTGATTGAACGGTGCTTTTTTATTTCCGGGAGTATCAAAAGTATTTTGATACCACTAAAAAAAGACGGCACATTATGTACATTACGGTAGGTTTTGGTTTGATAGAAGTATACATTGACATCTATGCATACTGTGCTAAAATTATTTTTAATAAAACATATTTTAATAAAAGTGGTTTTAGTAAAGAGAATTATTTGCGGGAGAAATAAGTATGTTTATAGGAAGAGAACATGAAATGAGTGTACTGGAGGAAACATATAATCAGCCGGGTTTCCAAATGACTGTTATTTATGGCCGCAGACGTGTAGGTAAATCTACCCTTATCACAGAATTTATTAAGGATAAGCGAGCGTCCTATTATATAGCAGCAAAATCCAGCTTAGTAGATAATGTTAAAAAGTGGAGTGCACAATTCATTTCTGATATCGTACCAGAGATGGAAGGTGTGGAGTTTTCGGATTTGGAAGGCTTCTTTAAGTTTGTAGGTAATAGTTGTAAGGATGAAAAAACTGTAATCGCTTTGGATGAAATTCCATATATTGCCGAAGTGGACGAGTCTTTTCTATCAAGATTTCAAGG
>JAILKW010000115.1 GCA_024693455.1 Lachnospiraceae bacterium | reverse complement strand
GATATTCTTAAAGAACGCGGAATAAGAAAAGAAAACAGAAAGGCCGTGATAGATCAGATCGCGGCGTGTATTATTATTAAGGATTATCTGAATAATAAGGATAGATATGATCGTGATGGAAAAGATCAAATTTTTTGATGCGGATTCGAATGAAGAATCCGAGTTTTATGTTTTAGAGGAAACTACTCTCGGAGGAGAGAATTATATATTAGTAACAGATAAGGATCCGGAGGACGAGGAAGCGGTAGCTTTTGTTCTTCACAGGACTAAGGACGTTAATGAAGAGTTTTACTATGAGCCGGTAGAAGATGGTAATACTCTGGATGCGGTTTTGGCAGTCTTTGAAGAACTTCTCGATGATGTCGGATTCGAGGAGGTATGAATTGAAAAATAAATTAAGGATCATTCCGCTTGGAGGTTTGGAACAGATCGGAATGAATATGACTGTCTTCGAATTCGGAGACAGTATTATTGTTGTGGATTGCGGACTGGCTTTTCCGGAATCGGACATGCTTGGAGTGGATCTTGTAATCCCCGATATTACGTATCTTCTGGAAAACGAAGATAAAGTAAAAGGAATATTTATTACACATGGTCATGAGGATCATATCGGAGCAATACCTTATGTTCTTTCGGAACTTTCCGTTCCGATCTACGCAACCAGACTTACAATGGGTATCATTGAGCACAAGCTTGCAGAGCGTGCCATGATGAGCAAGGTTAGAAGAAAGGTTGTTAAGTACGGTCAGTCCATTAATCTCGGACCTTTCAGAGTTGAATTTATAAAGACAAATCACAGTATTCAGGATGCGGCGGCTTTTGCTATCTATACGCCTGCCGGTACCATAGTTCATACGGGAGATTTCAAGGTGGATTATACTCCCGTATTTGGAGATGCTATCGATCTCCAGCATTTTGCCGAAATAGGTAAAAAGGGAGTGCTGGCTCTTTTATGTGATTCCACCAATGCCGAAAGACCGGGATTTACGGAGTCGGAAAAGACGGTTGGAGTTGCCTTCAATAATATATTTGCGGAAAATCAGGAAACAAGGATAATAATCGCTACCTTTGCATCCAATGTTGACAGAGTTCAGCAGATCATAAATACTGCATATAAGTACGGCAGGAAGGTAGTGGTTGAGGGCCGAAGCATGGTAAATATCATTAATACCGCTTCGGATCTCGGGTATCTTAACGTACCGGAGAATACACTTATTTCCATTGATGAGCTTAAGAATTATCCTGATAATAAGACAGTAATTATCACTACGGGCTCACAGGGAGAGTCAATGGCTGCGCTTTCCCGTATGGCCAGCGGTAATCATCGTAAGATATCCATTAAACCAAATGATATGATCATCTTTTCTTCGCATCCTATTCCGGGAAATGAAAAGGATGTCGGAAAGGTGATGAACGATCTTTATCGAAAGGGAGCAAATGTTATCTTCCAGGATGTTCATGTTTCCGGACATGCTTGTCAGGAAGAGATCAAGCTTATCTATTCTTTGGTTAAACCGAAGTTTTCCATACCTGTGCACGGTGAGTTTAAGCATCTTAAGGCACAGGAGCAGATAGCCCGTTCGCTTGGATATGATTCCGAACATATAAAGATCCTTTCATCCGGAGATATTCTGGAGTTTGACAATGACAAGGCAAAGGTTGTCGGCAAGGTTCAGACCGGAGCCGTTATGGTAGACGGTCTCGGAGTGGGAGATGTCGGTAATATCGTACTTCGCGACAGACAGCATCTTGCTGAAGACGGTATTATCATAATAGTTCTGACAATAGAGTCGGCAAGCGGAGCTACGGTTGCGGGTCCCGATATAGTTTCAAGAGGATTTGTATATGTAAGAGGAGCTGAGGATCTTATGGATTCCGCAAAAGAGGTCCTTATGGAAGAAATGTCGGATCTTGAGGATGCGGGAGTACGTGACTGGAGCCGTATCAAAAATGAACTTAAGTCAGCTCTTTCGGATTTTGTATGGAAGGAAACACAGCGCAGACCTATGATCCTGCCTATAATCATGGAGGTGTAGGACGGTTGTGGAGGATTTCATAAAACGTTTTGATATATTTTCGGATACGGTATATGAAGATATCGACCCCGATCTTTTGTCTCTTGAAAAAGAGGCTGTTTCAAATGAAGTTCCTATAATAAGAAAAAGTACGCAACGATTTCTCCGGTGGCTTCTAATGGCCAAAAAGCCGGAGAATATTCTTGAAATAGGGACTGCTGTCGGGTTTTCGTCTATTCTTATGGCAAGGTTTTTACCGAAGGCACATATAGATACAATAGAAAACTTTGAGCCCAGACTCATTGAGGCAAGAGAAAATTTCAAAAGATTTAAAGAAGGAGAACGCATTACATTATTTGAAGGTGATGCTTCGGAAGTGCTGTCCGGTTTCGATAAGGGTTATAAGTACGATTTCGTATTTATAGATGCCGCAAAAGGCCAGTACAGTGATTATTTTAATAAAATAAAAGAATTGATTTTTGACGATGCAGTTATTGCCTGTGACAATATTTTACAGGAAGGTTCATTACTTGACAGCAGGTTTGCGGTAAAAAGAAGAGACAGGACGATTCATCAGCGGATGAGAGATTTTTTACATGAGGTGGCAGACGAGGGTGAATATGTTTCAACACTGCTTCCTATAGGTGACGGGCTTTTACTTATTTCCAAAGGAGACAAAAATGAATAAACCTGAACTTTTGGTGCCGGCCGGATCGCTGCCGGTACTCAGGGTTGCGGTACGATACGGCGCTGATGCCGTTTATATAGGCGGTGAAGAATTTTCCCTTAGGGCAGGAGCGGATAATTTCAGCAGAGAAGACATGGAAGAGGGCATAGGATTTGCCCATGAACATGGGGTTAAGGTATACGTTACAGCCAATATCTTTGCTCACAATGAAGACCTTCACGGTGTGAAGAAATATTTTAAGGAACTATCCGAATATAAAAACAAACCCGATGCAGTCCTTATTTCGGATCCCGGGGTGTTTTTTACAGCAAAGGAAGTTATGCCCGATATACCCATACATATTTCCACTCAGGCCAATAACACCAACTACATGACATTTAAGTTTTGGTATGATCAGGGAGTAAGGAGACTGGTTAACGCAAGAGAGCTTTCTCTTGAGGAAATACGCGGGATCAGAGACAATATACCCGATGATATGGAAATTGAGAGCTTTGTTCACGGGGCTATGTGTATTTCATATTCAGGCAGATGTCTTTTATCCAACTTTTTTACGGGCAGGGATGCTAATCATGGAGAGTGCACCCATCCATGTCGCTGGAAATATGCGGTTATGGAGGAAAAGAGAGAAGGCGAATATCTTCCCATAGAGGAAAATGACAGGGGAACTTACATTTTTAACAGCAAAGATCTATGTATGATAGATCATATTCCCGAACTTGTTCAGGCAGGTATCAATTCTTTTAAAATAGAAGGAAGGATGAAGGCAGCGCTTTATGTTGCGACCGTTACCCGTACATACAGAAAAGCTATAGACGATTATTTTAAAGGAGAAGAGATATACAAACAAAATCTTCCCTGGTATCGTAAGCAGATCACTGCAAGTACCTACAGACCGTATTGCACGGGATTTTATTTTGGCAAGCCAAATGAAACTTCACAGCTGTACGGGGCCAATTCCTACGAAAGAGGCTATATTTATCTGGGCTGTGTTGAGAAGAAGGACAAGAACAGAATATATATTACACAAAAAAATAAGTTTTCTGTGGGAGAAGATATTGAAATTATGAAGCCAAACGGTGATAATATATCTGTTAAGGTTTTATCTGTCACAGATGAAGAGGGTAATGCTATGGAAAGTGCTCCTCATGCAAGTCAAAAACTTTGGGTGGAGCTTTCAAAGGAAGCAGAACCTCTTGATATAATAAGAAAGGCAGATCTGTCTTAAAAGCAACGAAGTTTGAAGGGAGGGCTTCTCATGGCCAAGGAAAAATACGTAGCATATGTCGGTACCTATACTCATGAGAACAGTATCGGCATTCATGTATATGACATCGATTTGTCAAACGGGAGATTTACCGAAAGATCGGTAGCACCTATAAATAATCCGTCATATCTTTGTGTATCACATGACGGCTCAAAGCTTTATTCAATAGAGGATGAAGGTGTATGTGCATTTGACATCGATGAAAACGGTGATTTGACCAAGATCAATTCAAAATGGATAGGTGGTATGAGAGGCTGCTATCTTGATATAGATTCCAAAAGAAGATATTTATTCGTCGGTGGATATCATGACGGCAGAGTCACAATGATGAAACTTAATGAGGACGGAAGCATAGATGGGATTGCGGACGGTATATTTCATCAGGGACTTGCGATATCAGCCAATGACAGAAGATTTGATCATCCAAAGGTAAGTTGTGTTCAGCTCACACCGGATGAAAGGTATCTATGTGCGGTGGATTACGGTCTTAATCAGGTTAAGGTATACAAGGTTGATTATGTTCATGGCAAGCTTCATCTTGAAGATATTGTAAGATGCGAACTCGATGCAGGACCAAGGTCTATCAGGTTTTCAAATGATGGTAAGATCTGCTATATTCTTGCAGAACTTGCGAATGTGATTGAAGTTTATACCTATAAGCTTGATGATAATGAGCCGGTATTTGAGAGGATACAGATTGTTCCCACAATAACAAAAGAAGAGGAAAGTTATTCTGCATCCGCATGTATGGCAATCTCAAGAGAGAAAAACTATATCTTTGTTTCCATCGACGGATATAACGGAGTATCATGGCTTTCCATCAATGAGGACGGCACATTAAAATACGAAAACGAAACTCAGACAAGCGGGGATTTCCCCAAATCACTTGCAGTATTGCCTGGAGATGATTTCCTGGGAGTACTTAATCATGATACAAATCAGATAACAACATTTGCTATCAATCATGATGAAAACTTTCTTCTTATGAAGAATCCGCCTGTAAATGTGGACAAGCCAAATTGTATTCGTATACACAAGTTATAAAAGGAGTCAAATAAGTGTCAGGTTCAGTAATTGGGAACAGATTTAAGATAATGACATGGGGAGAGTCTCACGGAGCAGCCCTCGGTGTAACCATCGATGGCTGCCCTGCGGGGCTTTTGCTTTCGAGTGAGGATATTCAAAAATATCTCGACCTCAGAAGACCGGGTCAGTCCAAGATGACAACCCAGCGTAGTGAAAAGGATAAAGTCGAAATCCTTTCAGGTGTGTTTGAAGGAATGACCACGGGCACACCCATATCATTAATGATAAAAAATGAAGATCAGCATTCAAAGGATTATTCCAATATTGCAGACAAAATGAGACCGGGACATGCTGACTACGGATTTACCGAAAAGTACGGATTTCGTGATTACAGAGGCGGTGGCAGGTCCTCGGGAAGAGAAACTATAGCAAGGGTTGCGGCCGGAGCGGTTGCAATAAAAATACTCGAAGGACTCGGTATAAGTATTGTTTCGTACACATCGGCCATAGGGCCTGTAAAGGCATCTTCTTTTGATGAAGAAGATATTATGAAAAATCCATTGTTTATGGCAGATCTGAATGCAGCAAAAGAGGCAGAGGCTTTTGTGAAAAACTGTGTGGAAAAGGGTGATTCTGTCGGCGGTATTATTGAGACAAAAGTTTTCGGAATGCCTCCCGGGATAGGAGAGCCTGTTTTTGGAAAGCTTGATGCTTCTTTGGCGCAGGCAATGCTTTCGATAGGCGCGGTAAAAGGCTTTGAGATCGGTGACGGATTTAAGGCTGCTGAAGCACTCGGAAGTGAAAACAATGATGAATTTATGTCTGAAAACGGACATGTTATAAAAAAGACCAATCATTCGGGAGGAGTACTCGGCGGAATGAGTGATGGCTCGGATATATTCTTTAAAGTTGCGATAAAGCCGACGCCATCAATATCAAAGGAGCAAAATACCGTAAACGATAAGGGAGAAAATGTTTCTCTTGTAATAAAAGGCAGACATGATCCGGTTATCGTTCCGCGCGCTGTTATCGTTGTAAAGAGTATGTGTGCCCTTATATTACTGGATGCATTAATGGAAAATATGACAAGTCGTATTTCATACCTTGAAGATTTTTACGGGAAAAAATAATATGTACGAATTATTAAAAACAGACGGATGTGCCAAGAGGGCAAGATTTACTACGGTTCACGGTGTTGTTGAAACACCTGTATTTATGAATGTGGGAACTGTGGGCGTTATAAAAGGGGCAGTTTCAACCGAAGATCTAAAAGAAATCGGTACTCAGATTGAGTTGTCCAACACCTATCATCTTCATGTCAGGACGGGAGATGAGACCATAAAGGAGCTTGGCGGATTGCACAAGTTCATGGTTTGGGACAGACCCATACTTACGGATTCCGGAGGCTTTCAGGTCTTTTCACTTGCAACCCTTCGTAAAATAAAAGAAGAGGGTGTGACTTTTAGATCGCATATAGACGGACACAAGATCTTTATGGGACCCGAGGAGAGCATGACGATCCAGTCCAATCTTGGATCTACCATTGCCATGGCCTTTGACGAGTGTCCCAATGCTCTTGCCGACAGGGAGTATGTTCAAAACTCCGTGGACCGGACAACAAGATGGCTTGAAAGATGTAAGACCAAAATGGCGGAGTTAAACAGCCGCGAAGATACCGTTAATAAAAGTCAGATGCTTTTCGGTATAAATCAGGGAGCCATTTTTGATGATATAAGGATAGACCATGCAAAAAGGATCAGCGAGATGGATCTTGACGGCTATGCGGTAGGAGGACTTGCCGTAGGCGAAAGTCATGAGCAGATGTATCATGTCCTTGATGTTACGGTTCCTCATCTGCCTAAAGAAAAACCCACCTATTTAATGGGTGTCGGTACACCTGCCAATATCCTTGAAGCCGTTGACAGAGGCGTAGATTTCTTTGACTGCGTTTATCCCAGCCGTAACGGAAGGCATGGGCATGCCTACACTCATTTTGGTAAGCTCAACATCAACAACAAAAGGTTTGAAAAGGATATGGCGCCCATAGAAGAGGGTTGTAATTGCCCGGCCTGCAGACATTATTCCAGGGCTTATATTCATCATTTATTAAAAGCCAAGGAGATGCTGGGGCTAAGGTTTTTGGTGCTCCATAATCTTTATTTTTACAATCACCTTATGGAGGAGATAAGGACCGCCATCGACGAGGGGCGGTTTAAGGCATTTAAAAACGAGATGCTGGAGCAGATGCAAGGGAAATAATGTAAGACCGCCTCCGAACCGGATGAATCACCGCTCGCTCTATGACACGAGCTCGCTATAGATTATCCGTCCGGAGGCTTTCGACATGTTGCATTAGCATCGGTCTAAAGAAAGTTTAAATGACTTAAACCGCTGAGAGGAGAGAATGAAAAGATGCAAGACCGCCTCCGGGCCGGATGAATCACCGCTCGCTCTATGACACGAGCTCGCTATAGATTATCCGTCCGGAGGCTTTTTATATATTGTATTTAATCAAACCCTTTACATTCGCTGATTTAGGTGTTAGATTTAAGAAGTATAATTGTGTTTTTTAGAAGAAGGTTGTATTTAATTGCTTTGTGAAGGAGGAAATTATGTATAACAAACCTAAGGTTATAGAGCTTGATAATTTGGCAGAAGGTATTTTCGCTGCAAGTGGCGGCGGCAGCGTTATTACAGAAGAAGAATCTGCATATACGCCTAAGTGCGACAGCAAGTATATTAAAGGAAATTTTGTTTCGCCCGATTATTCGCAGTGGGCTGCCGCCGCCACTTGCAGCGAAAATACCTTCCGCAAGATTATCAAGCTCTATAACCTTAGGTTTGTTATACATAATTTTCTCCTTCACAAAGCAATTAAATACAACCTTCTTCTAAAA
>JAILKW010000093.1 GCA_024693455.1 Lachnospiraceae bacterium | reverse complement strand
GAGGATAAGAGAAATTGTTTTCAAGCATTCCTACATTAGGCAAATTCATGGGTTTTATCTTATAAAAGAAAAAAAGACCATAAGATTTGATCTTGTTATAAGCTTTGACGCAAAGGATCGTCTTGCGGTATATAACGAAGTGATTGAAGCATTGAAAAAAGAATTTCCAGGATATACTTTTCAGGTTGCACTTGATACCGATTATGAGGAAATATAAAATAAGGAGCCGGAAGGCTCCTTATTTATTAACTATATATTTTTGTTTTCTTTTATGAGTGAAACAACAGCTTTGTAATCAAACATATTTGATGCATTCACTACCTGTTCCCAGAGCTTCTTTTCGGGATCGGGAAGCCGGAAATTACTTATTTCCCTAAATATTTCATCCATTTCGTCAATGTTCATTTCCTCAGCGGCATTAAGAAGCTTTTTGTAAGCGGCATTTAAAAATCCTTCATCGACAGATGGTTTGCCCGAATCGGTCGCACTTTCATTTTCATCAAATATTCCGGTAAGAGCATCTTTAAGGTCAAGGTAATCGGTAATAAATGATCTGTGATTGGCAGTTATATAATCATAGTCATTTTCCTTTCCGGCCTTTTCAAGTTGCCCGGCATATTCCGACAAACTGTTTACACCGATTATCCTGGCAGAACTTTTTAGTGCATGAATTTTAACGGTATAGTTTTGAATGTCTTTGGACAGATAAAGGTTGTCGAGCGTTTCAGCGGTAGTGCTGAGCGAATTTAAGAATATTTTAAGAAGTGATAAATATTCTTCAACCGATCCACAGTTTTTTATACCGGCATAAATGTCAAATCTTGTGTCTTCATTAAGGACTTCAAGCGATCTTGGTATGCTTTGTGATGTTGGATCATCATCTTCTCCTTGCACGATTTTGACCTTATCCGGGGGAAGATAATGGATAAGCATACTTTCCAATTTGTCCGTATTAATCGGTTTTGTAAGATAATCCGTAAAACCGTTTGCAATATACTGTTCCCTTGCACCGGAAATCGCATTGGCAGTAAGACAAACAGTAGGAGTATTTTGATTTGGATTGCCTTCCTGTAAACGTATTTCATGAAGTGTTTCAATACCGTCTTTGACAGGCATCATATGGTCCATGAAGATAAGATCATATTTAGTTTCATTGGTACGTAAAACAGCATCGTTTCCGCTTTCGGCTGTATCTATCGATATAAGGGTTCTCTTTAGCAGGCTCTGAAAAACGGTGAGATTCATTGGATTATCATCAACAACCAGAATTTTAGCGGATGGTGCGCTAAGGATCTCTTTTGTATCGGGCTTTATACCCGGGGCATCGTTAAAAGAGGTATGAAAATAACCAAGAGGTATATTTTTAACTATATCCTGAGTCAGTTTAAATGAAAACTCGGAACCTTCGCCGTAGGTGCTTTGAACTTCCAGATTGCTGTCCATCAGCTTTAGAAGTCGTATGGTTATGTTCATGCCAAGGCCGGTGCCTTCAATACTTCGATTTCTGTCTTCTTCAATGCGTTCAAATTCATCGAAGAGTTTGTTTATATCGTCTTCTTTTATACCGATTCCGGTGTCTTTTACCGAAACTGCAAGAGTGACCCTGTTTTCGTTAAACGGATCATCTTCACAGGTTACCGAAAATATAACATGACCGTTTTCTGTGTATTTTACGGCATTTGTCAGAATGTTACTGATGATCTGTTTTATCCTTATTTCGTCGCCATGAAGGTACTTTGGAATCCTTGGGTCAAAATCTATCCGGAAGGTAAGATTTTTCTCCTCGGCTCTGGGTTTTACCATGTTTACCAGATCATTAAGCAATGAAGAAAGATCGTAGTCCACGCGGATGATCTCAACTTTTCCCGCTTCGATCTTGGAAAAATCCAATATATCGTTTATCAAGCCGAGCAAAGTTGAGCCGGCCTTTTTTATGTTGTTGGCATAGGAGAGGATCTGCCTGTCATCGCATTCTCTGAGTATCATTTCATCCATACCGATTATGGCATTTATGGGGGTACGGATTTCATGGGACATCCTTGACAAGAAAGATGATTTTGCTTCACTTGCAGCGACTGCTTTTTCGGCTATAAGACTCCGATTGTTGGAATTTACCATTATAAGTCCGATTATAATGGTAGTTGCGATAACAAGTATTATTGTTCCCAAAAGTATGTTGTACAAGGAACTGAAAACGGCTGTTGCGTTTTTTACGGAAATGCAGTACCAGTTATCCTGTAAT
>JAILKW010000083.1 GCA_024693455.1 Lachnospiraceae bacterium | reverse complement strand
TATGGTATGATACGGATATAATTTTACGTCCGTATGAAAATGTAAAAAATAAATATCAGCCAATCTCCCAGAAACAGATTGCTAATATTCGGATATTTTATTTTAGTAGAAAAAAGACTAACTATTATGAAAACAGGAATTAATTTTGTTAAGAAAGTCGTGGCGTTCGTGCTGAGCGTAGCCGTCGCCATGACAAGCGTTACGGTCGTAGACAATGGTACACACACGACCGCGTATGCCGCATCGGCTAAAGTTGACCATACCATTTATTTAGTAAGCGCCCAATGTTAGGGTGTACCCTTAAAACTTCGCATCTATAATGATAGATGCGAGCATTTTACTCTTAGTTTTTGCTATTTATTTGATCAACTACTTCATCACACCAAGGCATTAACCGTTCCAATTCTTCATCAACCATATTAGATGATGGTCTTTTGTTTAGAAGGTATTGTATATATTTTAACGGATCCAACCCATTCGCTTTGGCTGTTTCTATGATAGAATACGCCATCATACTGGCATTAGCACCATCCTGAGTATCAGAGAAAAGAAAGTTCTTTCTTCCGATGACCAGCGGACGTATGCTATTCTCACTTAAATTATTACTTAGGCTACAGTGTCCGTCTTTCAGATAATTCATCATATATGGTGCACAGTTTTTAACATATTTTATAGCTTTTTTAAGACTCTCATTGCTGGCGTTCGGTTTTAGATGATCAACCCACGCCAAGAAAGCCTCGATCACAGGTTTTTCATCCTTTAATCGTCGGTTATATATCTGTTTGAACGAAAGCCCTTTTTCTCTATAGGATCGTTCGTATTCAAATAGTTTGTCGCAATACATGACGCCCTGAACTCCGGGATCCATGAAATCTTTTTCATGTCCTTTGGTAATAGCTCTAACGAAGTATCGTCTTATATGAGTATAGCAACAACACCTGTTAGCACTTGCCACTTTGTTATATCCCTGGTAACCATCAACCATAAGATAGAATCCAGGCTGCGCATCCTTAAGAAATTTTGCAGCATTATATCCCGCACGTGTCGGAGTATAATTATAAATTATTATCGGCACCTCTCCGTCTTCCCCGGTACGCATAAGCCATACATAAGATTTGCTTTGTGGTCGGCGGTTAGGCTCCTTTAATACTTGAATAGGAGTTTCATCTGCCATCAGGTATCTACGTTTTAATAAACATCTGTGTAGGTAATCATTCAATGGCATAAAGTAATCCTGTGAGCACCGGATGATCCAATTGGCCATTGTAGTACGGCTTATTTTAGCTCCAAGATGTTCAAAGTCCTGTTCCAGCCTATAAAGCGGAAGACCAAGCACATACTTTGCATATATCACATACGCAACCAGTTCCGCGGATGCATAACTTCCAGCAATAAGTGCCGGTAAACCTTCATCCTTTATAAACTGCGGTTCTTCTGTATCTTTACACTTGGGACACTCATAAGTTGTCGCCATATACTGAACCCTTTCAAGCTTAGGCTGATGATAAATGATCTCTGTACGTATTAGTTCATGGCCGATCGGAACCATTTGTGTTCCACATATACCACAGACTTTTTGGTCATCAGTAAGTGTATCAACATACACTTTGCGAGTTGGCAGATTTTCAAATATCTCATCATACGTAGCTTTGGATTTTCGTTTCTTTGTATAGGACTTGACCTCTATATATTCCGGTTCAACAGGTATTGCCGGCTTTTCGTCATCTTCCTGATTATCAAAGATACTAAGCTGTCCTTCAACCTGTCCTTTATGAACCTCACTGGTGGATCCAAAAAGCTTTTGTTTTAAGAAATCCAGCTGTGCCTGAAGATTAGCTATCATACGGTCTTTTTCATCATCTTTGTTGTTTCGATCTTCAAGCATCTGCTTTAATGATTCGATGAGATCGTTTTGATTACGGATCGTATTATTCAATTGACTTATAGTATCCTTAAGCTCAAGGATCTGTATATCTTTTAGATCAGCCATAACTCCTCCGTTTTCTGATAATCATTATACCAGAAATGGCGGATTTACGCGAATTTTGGCCTATATACGTGTGGTAAAAATGACGGTGGATAACCCCTGTTTGCCGGCACAAAATCATTATAAAAGTGGCTATAATAAACTATTATTGTCGTTCTTTTCAATGATTCTAAATCGTTATCCACCTTCAACATATTTCTGGCCGATTTACGATATATTTATCCACTAACGATCATCTTTGAGTGCATAAAAAGAAAAATATAATAAATATATTTTCTCTGTTTTGCACAAAA
>JAILKW010000081.1 GCA_024693455.1 Lachnospiraceae bacterium | reverse complement strand
TATTATAAATATTAATTTTAATTAATTTTTGGTCGTTTTTGCATAATGCTCACTTGGGTATTAAACCCCAAATTATCACATTTTCGTTGTATCATATTACAACACGTGTCTTTTGTCGCGACAATATCCGTTTTTACCTGTTTCCGGGCCCGACTCCCTGCTCTATTTGATCTGCTAAGAGGCGGGGCATCTCGTCTAAGATATAATATCTACCTGACACATTTTCATGGTAGTTATAGCTGCGTCATGACTTTCATGGGTAACTCCCGCGCAGCATTCGGGATCAACGCTCACCTTAATCTCCGGGAACAGCGCCTTAATAAGAAGCGCATTCGATATTACACAAATATCCGTGCAAAGCCCTATAAGCTCCACTTCCTCAAAATCAAAATCACCCCAGCCGGTATACCCAAAGGCCGGCTTGTTTATAATCTTACAGCCGTCAATATATATGCCCTCTGCTATCTCCCAGCCTGCCGTTCCTTCTATGCAATGCTCCACCGGCAAATGTTTTCCCTCATTAGTTGAAAGATAATTATTTTGATGAGTATCTCTTGTATATATTATCTCATCCCCACGTGCTTTGTACTCTGATATTTTTTCTTTAACAGCAGGCAAAATATCCTCTGCCTCTTTTGTCCCCAGCGATCCGTCAATAAAATCATTTTGCATGTCTACTACGATAAGCGTTTTCATCCCATTCTCCTTCATTTCAAATTACATTGTTACCGGTTTTTCTTATTCATGCCTTGCTTCTTGTTTCCTCATTAATCAGTCCAAAGTTTCTTCTTTTTTAAGACATATAGCATGGATCCCGTCAGAAGCAGGGCCTTTGTTATATTATCAGCTATCATACAATACCATACCTCGGTAAGTCCAAGCTGCCAGACCTTAACCACCAGAAATGTAAACAATATACGGATCCCCCACATGGAAAAGGCTTCTACATAAAAGACGTTCTTTGTTCGTCCCATTCCGTAAAACAGCCCCTGCATGCATACCATAAGGCCAAAAAACGGCTCTGAAAAAGCTACAAGCTTCAGCATTGATGCTCCCAGGTCAACTACCCTTGCGCTATCGGTAAATACAGCCATAAGCGGGTTTGCGATCATAAAAAGTATGATACCACTGATGATCATGGTACCTATAGTCATGGCTACCGAGGCTTTTATTATAACTGACAGCTTTTTCCTGTTCTTCTCTCCCACCGCAACACCTGTCATTGCGGAAGTTGCAGAGGAAAGCCCGTAACCCGGAATATAGAATATCGTCTCAGCATTTACAGCTATGGAATGTGCTGCAAATATCGTTGTTCCCATACCTGAGACCATACCTGCAAAAACCACATATCCAAGTGATGATGTCAGCTTGGTTCCCATGGCAGGAAGAGCTATACCGCTTATCTCGTGAAGCAGCTTTTTTTTCGGTCTTATCATCTTTATATCAAATGAAAGCTCAGGCTTTTTCAGATATACCATAAACATAAGCGTTCCTGCCGTAATATGACATATCGCAGTTGCATACGCAGCGCCTCTTACACCCATATCAAGAATATAGATCAAAACATAATCAAGAATAACATTCATCACGTTTGCGATCAGATTTACTATCATGGGGCGCTTTGTGTCAAGCGTGGCTCTGATACAAGAGCCGAATATAAGCGAGGACGCACGAAAAAGCATCGGTACACTTATTATAAAAAAATACTCCGAAGCCGGTCCCCGGACATCAGGCGCTGCTCCCATCCATACAGGAATGTACGGTGCCAGGAGCATCGAGATCCCTCCAAAAAAGACCGCGCAGAGAATAACAAGAAAAACAGTCTGCTCGGAAAGGGCTCTGAGGCGTTTTTCGTCTCTTTCTCCAACAGCACGTGACATTAGTGCAAGCATTGCTATGCCTACCGCATGTATCGCTCCGCCAATAAGCCAGCCAATGGTCGTAGTCGTTGAAACAGCAGCCGTTGCCTCTTCTCCCAAATGTCCGACCATGGCTGTATCGACATATTGAAGGAGGGTACTCATGACTTCCTCAAGTACCGTCGGGATCGAAAGCACCACCATATTTGTTATTATACTTTTCTTGTAATCATTCAATCCTGTTTTCTCCAAAATTCAAGTCTCAATTGCAAGACTTGGCGCGTAATCAGCTTACGGATCCTGCCCCAATTCTATGGGAGTGTCGATTAAAAAACCTACATTCCAAACTCTTCACACAGTTTTTCGAAACGAACCTTTTCCTTATCCTTTACTGCTTTCGACAGATCATTCATACAATGATGGATCACATCCGCATCCTTAAGCACTTCATCCATAGGCCCATCCGTTACCAACTTATCATCATGATGATAAATAGCAGAGCATATCATTTCTGTTTCCGTATCATCCGTTAGTTTAAGCTCGTCAAGAATATCTTTCGCCAGCTCGGCTCCCTTATGTGCATGATCATCATATGACCCTGTCTTATATGCATGGAGGTCGTGCAGCATGGCAGCCATTGATGCTATTTCGGGGTCCAGTCCACGTTTTTTTGCGATCATGGTCGCTGCAAGAGAAACTCCGTATAAATGTACGGTTGCGCTTGTCCGCTTATCCGGATCTTCCAACCTGTTTAATTCCTCGTCCACAAATTTCCTAAGTTCTTTTAATCTGCTCATACAATCCTCCCTTATTACTCCCTATTATATAGCAAGATATTCAAGCCTTGCTTCAACTTACAGATCTATTTCAGATGTATTATATCAAAACACTCGTTTTCGTCCAATATTTACTTGTCATAACCATTGAAAACAATTTGCAAAACCTATAATATACTCTCATGGGTTATATCTTTACTCAAGCTGACGCAAATCCCGCGCCAAGTTTCGCGAGTTAGACTTAAGCTCAGATGAAGAAGTATATTACATAAAGGAATGGAAAATTAGTTTTGAAAAAAAAGAAAATACTTAACAACAAGCTCTTTTTATATTTTACGGAATTCTTTGCCGGAATGTCTGTTATGGCAGTAGAACTTGGTGCAAGTCGGCTTTTGGCTCCGTACTTTAGCTCCTCACAGATAGTCTGGACAATAATCATAGGAACCATAATGATAGCTATGGCTCTTGGAAATATCTACGGAGGCCGAAAGGCTGACAAGGACCCTAACCCTGACAGGCTCTATACAAGGATCCTTATCGCAGCTTTATGGATCGCGCTCATTCCCGTTGTCGGAAAGTATATAATCCTCGGAATATCTGCCGTGCTCATTTTTGCGGTAAACTCCAATTTCCTTATTATAGCTGCCTTTGCAGCCTGTATGGTGGTTTTTGTCTTCCCCCTTTTTCTGCTGGGAACCGTCACTCCGTCCCTTGCCAAATACACAACGGATTCACTCGATGACAACGGACGTATAATCGGAACACTTGGTGCCGCCAATACGATAGGAAGTATTATCGGAACCTTCGTTCCTACCTTTGTAACCATTCCTGCAGTCGGAACATCCATAACTTTCCTGATATTTTCCGGAATCCTTTTGGTGCTCTCAATCGTGTATTTCCTAAGTCCGTCGGAAGAGCCAAATGACAGCGGCAAAAAACCAATAGCAAAATCAGATATCAAAAAAGTGATCGCAGGCATTCTTATATTTGCTGTATGCCTGATCTTTGGACATAGCACAAGTTTCGCATTCTGGGAGAAAGATCTCACCTATGAAGGCGAATCCGTTTACAACTATCTCCAGGTAAAAGAAGATGCTAACAAGGTTATCCTTTCAACCAATGTTTTGTTTGGCGTTCAGTCGGTTCTCATTAAAGACGATGCTCTGACCGGAATGTATTACGACTACGCACTGGCAGCCCCTTATATGACCGGGATCAGGGAAAACGCCGATAAAAACACAGATGTACTTATCCTTGGAATGGG
This sequence comes from Lachnospiraceae bacterium, assembly GCA_024693455.1. Classification (GTDB taxonomy): domain Bacteria; phylum Bacillota; class Clostridia; order Lachnospirales; family Lachnospiraceae; genus Weimeria. Next base: position 387 of record JAILKW010000081.1, on the reverse strand, counting down.
ATCCGGCACTTATGCCACGCAACTAAGCCGGTATTTTGATAACATTACCGTAGAAGGCGTGGAAATAGATGAAAAGATAACCGATCTTGCGCACAAATATTTTGAACTTCCCGGCACAACCAAGGTAACCACTTACGACGGAAGAGCTTATCTTTCTGCCACTCACAAAAAATATGACGTGATCATGGTAGATGCTTATCAGGATATTACCATTCCGTTTCAAATGTCTTCATCGGAATTTTTTACCATGGTAAAAGAGCATTTAAAGCCTGAGGGAGTTATGGTTGTAAATATGAATATGTACAACGAAGGTGAAGGCACGGATAATGGAGAAGCCGACTTTTCAGGTGAATCTTTGGCCACGATCAATACTTACCTTGCAGATAC
>JAILKW010000079.1 GCA_024693455.1 Lachnospiraceae bacterium | reverse complement strand
CCATACTGCCGAAAAGTCCGGACAATAGCGGCGCTGCGTAAGGGATGTGAAGCTCATAGCAAACTGTGATTCCCGGTATATGAATTATATATTTAGCCTGATATGTTTTAGCCAGCACCGAAAACAGTGCAAAAAGCAATAGTGCAACACCCGCAATTCCCGCTGATAATGTAAGGAGCTGCAAAATTATATACGCTTCCAAGACCAGCGCATTTGCAGACATTGGCAAAAACGCACCTACTATCGCCAAAAACACAATAACCCAACCGGAACTTAAAAATGTAGAATATCCCAGATTATTTTGAATGGTCCAAAGAGACAGTAGCATTCCCAATCCGATAAAAAGCTTCTGTATCCATACCAGATTTTTACTTATATATTCATGGAGCGTGGTTCTGGCTTTAATAAACAGCGTCATCCTGTCCCTCCATTATCCTGTTTAAATTAGGTGCACGGTCTTTTTCTTCTTCCTCATACATCTTTGCGAGTTTCTCCCACTGTTCATCCTCATGTTTCAAATACTCCATTGCTTCTGCGTAGTGCCTGATCGCAGCTTTACGGGTACTTCTCATATAAAACATAAGAAAAACCAAATACCCTATAATTCCCGAAAACAATGCGAGTGAAATGCTTAGCGACGTAAGATTAAGTCCCGCGACCGGAAAAATAATACAACACAGGCCAACAAAAAGCCCTGTATATATCACTGTCCCTTCCACAAAGGATAATACACTCTGATATGACAGATAGTCCTTCTTTTCGGTATGACTTTGTAAGTGATAATTCTCTTTGTGCTTTCTTCTTTCCATCTCCATATGAGTCATATGGATAACGCGTTTTTCATTTATCATCTTACTTCCTTAAAAATCTCATCTTATTTGATGATGACTTTGATTTATCCTTTGGCGCAGAAGTCTCTTCTTTTCCTTTTTTTGTTTTATCCATCATGCTGTTAAGAGTATTGAGCATTGAATTGGTGCACTCCTCGCAATATCTGCCCTTTTTTACCGGTTTTCCGCAGTTTTCGCAAGTAATGTTCACTCCTGAAGCCTTTGAAAATTCCAATCTTCCGTCTCTTAACCATTGCTCTATCTGATTAATGGTAACCTCACATTCATCAGAAACCTCTTTTATACTTGCTCCGGGATTATCTCTTATGTAATCTCTTGTTCTTTCGTAATCCTTTTCAAGTGTATTCTTACATGCGGCACATAAATTCGTTCCAAACATATAGTTGAACAACCTGCCACATCTTCTACATGTACGAACGTCCATTTCCCCTCCTGTAATCACCTATTCCGGTGCATATATATAAACCAAAAACCCTACAGTTAAAACAGTTTCTTAACACCCCGGACACAGCATTAATAGTTGCTCCGGTAGTAAAGATGTCATCAACGACAAGTATCCTTTTAAATTGTACCTCACTTTCCTTTATAAGAAAAGCATTTTTCACATTATTCACACGCATTCCGGGACTTAATCCCTTCATCGGAATCGTATTTTCATTTCTTATTATAATATCGTTTCTTACCGGAACATGTATTCTTTCACTGATCTTGTTTGCAAATACTTCTGCCTGATCATATCCTCTTTTTTTCTTTTTCGGTCCGTACATGGGAACAGGGATGATAACCTCAGGATTTATCGCAATAAGCCACCTTTTCCACATGCGGATCGCATCATCGGCAAAAACGTCTGCATATTCTCTTCTACCCAAATATTTGAACCGGTACATTGCCTCCTTCATTATCCCGGTATAAGCATATACCGCTCTTCCGGATTCAAATTCGTATCTTCCGCCTGATCCGCAATCGCTGCAAAATACGGAACCCTCAGCTACCGGTCGTCCGCACACAGGGCATACATCTCCTATGATCCTGTCTGTCAGTAAATTACAGTTATGGCAAAACCCGGTCTCTTCCGGAGGCAGCGCCTCATCGCACCCCGGACATTTGGGCGGAAATATTAATTTTTTTATTAATCTTTTGATCTTCTTGACTTTCATTTTTTTCAACTATAAAATTAGTGTGCCTGTTTTCAATTATCATAAATTAACAAGTTAACAGGTATGTTGATTTTTTAATACAAACAAGCGGAGATTATCCATGATAAAAAAACATTTTTTTACAATTGCAATTATAGCTATTGTCCTTGGCCTTTGTTCCTGTTCCTCCGGCTCATCAACCGAGATTTCGGATGAAGTTCTGGAGCAGCCCGAGGATGTCGTTACACATTCCGTTGCCGTTTTCTCTTCGGATGATGCTATAAATCCAAAACTAATAGAAGACGGGTTTACAGATGTTTTAAAAGAATATTATGACGACAGGATCACAATTCTTGATGACAATACCCAAAACGCGGATGTTATATTTTGTATCGGCGAAAAAGCACTTGCAAATGCTTTGCATGTCACATCGGAAACACCCATAGTCTTTTCGGAAGTAATGGATGCGTCAAAGGTACTTGGAGAAAGTTATGAATCTCCCGAAGAAAAAATAACCGGAATAAATGTCACAGGGTTGGAAGCCACTCCGGATATCGCTTCACAACTCTCAGTCATAATGGAGATCACAAAAAACTTAAATCAGGTAGGTCTTTTTTATTCTCCTGAGGATGCGGTTGCGAAAGCACAAAACAAGATAATGGAGACATATCTGGATGAAGCGGGTATAGCCTGGAAGGAATATATACTTCCCTCAGATAAATACAAAAAAGCCCTCAGTAAAGCTACCCCAAAAAAGAAAAAATCAAAACTTCCAAAGCCAAAAAAGATTATAAAAATGGCTTGCAGTGAATGTTCGGCCTTATACATTCCTTCGCACAGCAGTGTAAGTGATTATTCAAAGGCCATCAGCAATACAGCCGTCAGATCCAAAACAACAACCTTCGGTGGTGATATGATCTCGGCAAAGCATACACTCGCCTCATTGCATGTATCCGAGTCTTCTGTCGGATTTGCATGTGCCAAGATCGTCGTTGATATCTTAACGAACGGACGCGACGTAAGCACCACCGAGATCGGAAACATATCTTCATTAAGTTCAAAAAAAGTATACAACAAAGATATTGCAAAGCTTTACGGCATTGATTTTCCCAAATCTTTCACCGAAGTGCATTCACCGGATATAAATTCAGACAATCCGCTGTAACGCTTGGCTTCCACATTATTGTCAACCATTTTATAAAATACGTTCTTATCTCCTATAAGAACAACACATTTCTGGGCGCGGGTTATTGCAGTATACAAAAGGTTTCTTGTATACAGCATTTTCGGGCCGTCCAAAAGAGGTATTATTATCGCAGGGTATTCACTTCCCTGCGATTTGTGTATTGTAAGAGCGAATGCATGTTCCAATTCATCAAGCTGCTTATAAGGATATTCCACCATTCTTCCGTCATCAAATTCAATAAGTATCGTACTGTTGTAATCACATATTTCCGTTATAGTACCGATATCTCCGTTAAAAACGCCCACTCCTTTTTCAATTACGATTCCGTACTTACCTCTCACTTCCCATTCCATTTGATAATCGTTTTTCGTCTGCATGACCTTGTCTCCCTCACGGAAGACCCTGTCTCCGTACTCTTTTTCCTGCTTTTCGCTTGAGGGAGGATTCATAAAACCCTGAATTATCCTGTTAAGTCTTATCGCTCCGGTGTTACCTTTTTTCATGGGTACAAGCACCTGTATATCATAAGGTTTCGCATCTACATAAGACGAAAGTTTACCGCTTACCATACCCCTTATACCTGCGATTATATGATCGGAATCTTCCCTTTCGAGAAAGAAAAAATCCTTACTTGATCTATTATCAAAGGATATATGTTCTCCGTGTCTTACCTTATGGGCATTCCTTACGATATCCCCCGACTCCTCCTGTCTGTATATCGTGTTTAAAGTAACCTTGGCAAAATGTCCCGAAGCTATCATGTCTTTTAAAACATTACCCGGTCCCACGGAAGGCAACTGGTTTTCATCCCCCACCAAGATAAGTCTGCATCCTGCCGGAATGGCCTTAAGGAGATGATACATTATGTTTATATCCACCATAGACATCTCGTCTATTATGTACACTTCACTTTCGAGTGGATTATCTTCGTTTCTTTCAAATCCTCCGTCAGCGCGATCCACATCATCAGCCATTGCTTTACCGCTGACTTCAAGCAATCTGTGAATGGTTTTTGCTTCCTGACCGCAGGCCTCGGACATTCTCTTCGCTGCCCTTCCTGTAGGAGCTGCAAGCGCAACGGAATATCCCTTGGACTCAAAATACCTGATCATTGCTTTTAAGGTTGTGGTTTTTCCGGTTCCCGGTCCTCCGGTCAAAATGAAAACGCCATGAACACTTGCTTCCTTAACCGCCTGCCTTTGCATATCGCCAAGGGTCATTCCCCCTGTCTTTTCAACATAAGCTATATCATCGTCATCAGCTCCATCCGTTCCCATAACCTCACTATCAAGACAAACAAGAGCTGCTGCCACATACTTTTCCATCCTATACATATAATAGGGATAAATGTTTTTGCCAAGCATCTTGATCTTTTTATCTATAGCCAAAGCTTCTATGGCTTCATTTATGATCTCCGGTGAAACTCCAAGAAGCTCTGCCGAAGCTACAAGAAGTTCATCGGCAGGAAGAAAAGTATTCCCGTTTACGGTTGCTTCCGAAAGCGCATACAAAACTCCGCAGCGCGTGCGAAATTCACTGTCCGTAAAATTTCCCATCCTCATGGCAATCTCGTCAGCGGTTCTAAAACCTATTCCCGAAATATCTTCCGCCATACGATATGGATTTTCTTTCAATACGGAAAGTGCTGCATCCTGATATTCATTATAGATTTTAATAGCCATATTGGTTCCGACACCGTAAGCCGAAAGCTCCATTATTATCTGTCTTTCAGCTCCCCTTTGTCTCATCTGCTCGCCGACGCTTATGGCCTTGGCTTCACCTATTCCGCTTATTTCCATAAGACGTTCGGGCTCTTTTTCCATAATAAAAAGAGCCTTGTCTCCAAAATGTTCTATTATCCTGTCTGCGTATTTTTTCCCGATACCTTTTATGATACCGGAGGCGAGAAACCGCCGGATAGATTCCTTATCCTGTGGGATCACCACAGACGATCTTTTAACCGAAAATTGTCTCCCAAAACTCATATGAGTGGTAAATTCACCTTCAAGCTTAAGGCTTTCTCCGTCACTCACAGAAGGGAAAATCCCGACACAGGTCACTTCCGAGGGATCCTCGAGATCCTCTTCGGTGACCGGTTCATCGGGAATAAGAAGCAGCACAGTGTAACCGTTCTGCTGATTTCTGAAAATAATATGATCTACATATCCTGTAATTTCCGTCATAATTTTATTTACTTTCCGAATCGGATCCGGATGAGATTCCATAGTTCATCTTCATCTGCTCCACAAACTGTTCGGTAAGATTACCACCGTAATCATCAACTATCTGTGCAGCGAGGTCCGATATCGTACTATCCATAAACATATCGGTATACTGGGTTGAAGAAGAATCTGAGTCTCCCGAGAAAAAATTCTCTGTCTCCTTAAACTCTTTAAGTACCTGCTCAACAAAATATGCTTCGAAGGATTTGACCGCTTCGGTCAGTTCTTCATCCGTCGAGCCCTCTCCGAGTCCGTTCATTTTTCGCTTGAGCCTGTCAGCATTTCTGCTGCTTGCTGCCTGTGAATTTGCCGCGGTATAAGCATCAAGATCCATACCGCCATCAATTGAAATAGCCATAAAAACCTCTCCTATCTGCGAAGGTTATTTGCGGTATCAAGCATAGAGTCCGAAGTCGTAATCGCCTTTGAATTAAGTTCGTAAGCTCTTTGAGTGATGATCAAATTAACCATTTCATCCGCTACATTTACATTGGACATCTCAGTATAGCCCTGACGTATGCTGCTTCGGATTATTGCAAGATCAGTTGTCTGCTCATTTATAGGTGCACCCGATGACTCGGTTGCCGAATAGAGATTCCCGGACTCTTTTTCAAGTCCTGTTGGATTGGCAAACTGGAAAAGCGCTATTCTTTGCTCCGTTGATGTGTATGTTCCATCGGGATTTTTAAAGGACACCAGTCCCTCATCATCATAAACCACGGTATCGGCACTTGCCCCTTCGGGAAGTACTATTACGTTTCCTTCTGTATCCAAAACCGGATTACCGCTGCTGTTGGCAAGTTCTCTTCCTCCGGTATTGTTGATAGTCCAGAATAAATCTCCGTCTCTTGTATAGTATGTGCCTCCGTCAGCCCCTCTTACAGCCAAAAATCCGGATCCCTCAATGCAGAGTGCACTGGGATTGTCACTGGCCTTCATCGCTCCCTGTTTAAAAGAAGCATTGGTGGATGCCACTCGAGTACCAAGGCCAACCTGGGCGCCCGTGGGCTTGGGATCTCCGTTCGCCGAAGTGGTCACGGTCTGTAATGTCTGATATAAAAGATTCTTAAACTGGGTTGACTGTGATTTATATGCCGTCGTATTAACGTTTGCTATATTATTTGATATGGTATCAACTCCGGTCTGCTGGGCCTTCATTCCCGTAGCAGCCGTCCATAATGATCTCATCATAATTTTATCCTCCTATAATCAGACTCTTCCAACCTGACTGACTGCCATCTCTATGGTCTCATCCTCAGCCTGGATCATTTTTTGTCCTGCTTCAAATGCTCTCTGGATCGTGATCATAGACACCATTTCATCAACTATATTTACATTGGAAGTCTCTAAAGCTCCCTGCTCAAGAAGCATATCGTTTGTCGCAACAACATTGCCTCCCTCCTGTATGTCATACAGGTTTTCTCCGTATTTAAGTATGTAATCGTAGTTATCGATATCAACTACTCCGACCTGTCCTATGTTAACGCCCTCCTGCCAGATATTTCCCTGTGAGTCCACCTGGTAGTCAAGCATAGGGTCTACCCTGACATGAGCATTATCTCCTGTTCTGCCTGCAAGAGCCGCACCCATATTTAAAAGATAATCTCCGTCAGAAGTTCTGAAGTATCCTTCATTATCAACGGTAAACGCTCCGTCTCTTGTATATTTGATGGAAGTGTTTCCCTGCTTATCGGTATACTCGATAGCAAAAAAACCTTCTCCGCCGATAGCAAGATCGGAAGGCTCGTCTGTAACCCTAAAGCCGCCCTGCTCATAATTGGTGTAGGTCTCGCCTACTTTTACACCCATCTTTATGTAGCCCATTCCCGCTGCAAGATTAGGATGTGCGGTATCTTTTATTCGAAGAGCCAGCTTCTCGGCAAAAGAAGCATTTGTAGCGCCCTCCTTTTTATACCCGGTGGTATTGGCATTAGCCAGATTGTTCGTTAAGACGTCCAGTCTTCTTTGCTCCTCCACCATCCCTGTGTAGGCTGTATATAAACCTTTTACCATAGTCTTCCTCCGTATTCGGGACAAAAGTTCTCCGTTTTGTATATCGGCATCATTCTCATAAAACTTTATAGGTCAGATGGATTTTTTAAAAGAAGATCCATCTTCATCTCGTAGAATTCGGGACTCATATCAAGATAATGCTTATGAGGATTTTCGAAACGTTGCTCTTCCTCCCAAATCTCGTCCTTAAGCTGTTTCTCAACAAAAGCTTTAAGTTCCGAAAGACTTCTTGTCTTGTCAACCCTCTTCCCGCCTCTTATAACAGGCTGTTGAAGCTCTCTGGCAGTGCAGTTTTCAAACACTCTTACTTTCCAGGGTTTCTCGGGGTCAACATATCTGTACGGCTTGGAAAGATCCGGTTTTTCTCCTGCTTTGGTAATAAGATCCGCAATAGCCTGACCTGTGTTGTCATAGATCCTGTACACACTCTTTCTTCCGGGATTTGTTATTTTTTCTATGGTCTCGGAAACCTTGATCTTGGGAATGCATTCGCCGTTCTTTTGAACCTCGCAGATCTTATATACGGCTCCGAATACCGGATC
>JAILKW010000023.1 GCA_024693455.1 Lachnospiraceae bacterium | reverse complement strand
TCTTGACAAATTAAAATAAAAGTGAAATAATGCAGTGCATGAAGCAAAGGCGCTTCCGGAGTTTTGACTCCGGGAGTGTCTTTTTTTTTGCATTTTTTGGCTGAAATTTAAGTGCTGAGGGAAACGGAGGTAAAAAGGGATGTGTTCAATCCTTACTTATTGCAGGGCGGGTTTATCCGAAAAGTTTTTTGGAGACATGCTTTCCAAAACAAGCTCGAGAGGGCCGGATATGTCCGATGTCGTAGTTGTTGAAAAAGGAGTTATGGGCTTTAACAGGCTGGCCATCATGGGACCGACACCAAAGGGAATGCAGCCATTTGAACTGAATGGAAATTATGTTGTATGTAACGGGGAGTTATACGGGTTTTCAGATCTGAAAAAATATCTCATAAGTCTCGGATACGAATTCAAAAGTGAAAGTGATTGTGAGATCATTCTTCCCTTATATGAAAAACTCGGATGTAAAATGTTTTCTTTTTTGGATGCTGAGTTTGCCTGCGTTATTTATGACGCAAAGGAAAAGAGTTTTATAGCGGCAAGGGATCCGATAGGTATAAGACCTTTGTACTATGGAGAAGATAAGGACGGATACATGGTGTTTGCATCCGAACCCAAAAACCTTATCGGGGTTTGTAAAGATATCAAACCCTTTCCCCCGGGACATTATTATAAGGATGGAAAATTCGTTTGTTACCGTGATATTTCTTCTGTTCCGGGAGTTTGCGAAGATAAGGTTCCGGTTATTGCAAAAAAAATACATGATAAGCTTATGCGCGGTATAGAAAAAAGGCTTTCGGCGGATACGCCCGTAGGATTTTTGCTTTCGGGAGGACTTGATTCCTCATTGGTATGTGGCGCGGCAGCAAAAATTCTCGATAAACCGATAGAAACCTTTGCCATAGGAATGGATATAGATGCCATAGACCTTAAATACGCAAGAAAGGTTGCGGAGTATATAGGAAGCAATCATCACGAAGTTATCATTACAAAAGAGGATGTTATAGCGGCGGTGGATCCGGTTATACAGGCACTTGGAACCTACGATATCACAACGGTAAGGGCTTCCATCGGAATGTATCTTCTTTGCAAATGGATAAGAGAAAATACAGATATAAGGGTGGTGCTTACCGGAGAGATCTCGGATGAGCTCTTTGGATATAAGTATACGGATTTTGCTCCGAGCCCGGATGAATTCCAGAAGGAAGCGGCAAAGAGGATAAGAGAGCTTCATATGTATGATGTGCTAAGGGCTGACAGATGTATAAGTGTAAATTCTCTGGAGGCAAGGGTTCCATTCGGAGATCTGGATTTTGCCGAATATGTAATGTCGATTGATCCGTCTACAAAGATGAATACCTACGGCATAGGAAAATATTTATTAAGACATGCCTTTGAAGAAGATGAGATCATTCCAAGGGAGATCCTGATGAGAGAAAAGGCGGCTTTTTCAGATGCGGTAGGACATTCTTTAAGAGACGATCTTATAGAATATGCAAACGAGTTATACAGTGACAGTGCGTATGAGAGTGGTATAGAAAAATATTCCCACGCAAAGCCTTTTACAAAGGAATCACTTATGTACAGGGATATATTTGAAAAGTATTATCCCGGACAATCAAGTATGATAACGGACTTTTGGATGCCTAATAAGGAATGGGAGGGCTGTGATGTAAATGATCCTTCCGCCAGAGTCCTTTCAAATTACGGAGCTTCAGGAAAATAGTAAAAAACAGGAGGTATTAAAATGATCGATGCAAGAAAATTACCGGAAGAATATGGAAGCATGGTATTTAACGACAGAGTTATGAGAGAAAGACTGCCCAAGGATACATATAAGGCAGTACATAAGACGATAGCAAGCGGAACACATTTGGAGCTGGATGTAGCAAATTCGGTAGCGGCAGTAATGAAGGAATGGGCGGTAGAAAACGGAGCCACACATTTTACACATTGGTTTCAGCCCATGACGGGACTTACCGCAGAAAAACATGACAGCTTTATTTCCCCCGAGGATGACGGAACGGTCATCATGGAGTTTTCCGGAAAAGAACTTGTAAAGGGTGAGCCCGATGCATCAAGTTTTCCTTCCGGAGGACTAAGAGCAACTTTTGAGGCAAGAGGATATACTGCATGGGATCCTTCTTCACCTGCATTTATTAAGGACGGTTCACTTTATATCCCTACGGCTTTCTGCAGTTACGGCGGAGAAGCGCTTGATAAGAAAACACCTTTGCTTCGTTCAATGGAGGCTCTTTCAAAGGAAGCTGTCAAGATGCTTAACCACATTGGTTATACCGATGTAAGCCGGGTTATCACAACTGTTGGATCCGAGCAGGAATACTTCCTTATTGATAAGGAACAGTATAAAAAGAGAAAGGATCTTCTTTTTACGGGAAGAACACTTATCGGAGCTCCCGCTACCAAGGGACAGGAGATGGAGGATCATTATTTCGGCGTTTTAAAGAGCAAGGTATCGGCATATATGCACGATCTTGATGAAGAACTCTGGAAGCTTGGTATTCCCGCAAAGACAAAGCATAACGAAGTTGCTCCCGCTCAGCATGAGCTTGCACCCGTGTTTGAAACAGCAAACGTTGCAGTAGATCACAATCAGCTTACCATGGAGGTTATGAAAAAGGTTGCGGATAAACACAACTATGCATGCCTTTTACATGAAAAGCCTTTTGAAGGGATCAATGGATCCGGTAAACATAATAACTGGTCGGTATGCACCAATACAGGCATGAACCTTCTCGATCCCGGAAAAGATCCCGGTGAGAACCTTCCATTTATCCTCTTCCTTGTTGCAGTTATTGCAGCAGTTGATGAATATGCACCTCAGCTTAGACTTTCAGTTGCATCAGCCGGAAATGATCACAGACTTGGTGCAAATGAGGCACCTCCGGCTATCATTTCAATCTTTGTAGGAGATGAGCTTCAGAAGATCCTCGATTCCATCGAAGCCGGCGATGTATTTAAGAGCAGCGGTAAGGTAAAGATGGGAATGGGAGCAGATGTCCTTCCCCATATCACAAAGGATAATACAGACCGAAATCGTACTTCGCCGTTCGCATTTACGGGTAATAAGTTTGAGTTCCGTATGCCGGGCTCCGCAGTTTCGGTGGCAAATGCAAACATAGTTTTAAATACCGCAGTTGCAGAAGTTATTAAGAGGATCTATGACAAGGTATCAGATCTTTCGGGAGATGCACTCAATGAGAAGTTAAAGGAAGTTCTTAAAGAAGAACTTGTTGCACATAAGAGAGTTGTATTCAACGGAAACGGATATACGGATGAGTGGATCAGGGAGGCAGAAAAGCGAGGACTTCCCAACCTTAAGGCACTTCCCGATGCAATGCCTCACTGGATCAGTGATAAGAGCATAAAGCTTTTCACGGATCATCAGATATTTACAAAGGAAGAGCTTTATTCAAGATATGAGATACTGCTTGAGAATTATTCAAAGTCAGTTCATATTGAAGCACTTACGATGCAGGAGATGGTACAGAAGGATCTTACCGAGGGTATTATTTCCTACTCAAAGGATCTTGCAAAGGAAATCGCAGGTAAAAAGGATATTTTACCTTCAGCAGGATGTGTGCTTGAGTCAGGTATTCTTTCAAAGCTTGATGAGGCATCAGGCGGAATTTCAGAGAAGATGAAAAAGCTTTGTGAAGATACAAAGAAGGCAGAGGGCATGACCGACATACTTGAGCAGGCATCTTATTATGAGTCAACGATCCTTTCCGATATGGATGAACTCAGAGAGTATGCAGATGCTGCAGAGGCACTCATTCCCGAAAAATATCTTTCTTATCCTACATACGGACAGATGCTCTTCTCACTCAGATAAGGCATGAAACAAAGTAGACGGTAGACAATAAAAAGAGGGAAACGATTATGGAAAACAGATTAATTGATGAAAACAGCTGGATGCAGGATAAGGATGCCTGCGGAATCGGAGCTGTGGTAAATATCAACGGAAAGGCTGACAACAGGGTTTTGGATGAGGCTTTAACAATAGTGGAAAAGTTAGAGCACAGAGCCGGAAAAGATGCAACCGGTGAAGTCGGAGACGGAGTGGGCATACTCCTTCAGATTTCACATAAGTATTATTCAAAGATACTTAAGGATTCCGATATCGTACTCGGAGATGAGGGTGATTACGGAATAGGAATGTTTTTCTTTCCACAGGATACAGTAAAGAGAACCTTCGCAATGCGAAGGATGGAGATAATCGCCGAAAAGGAAGGGCTTCCCTTCCTTGGTTGGCGTCCGGTTCCGGTTAATCCAAAGATCCTGGGAAAAACGGCCTTAGATTGCATGCCCTATATTTGTCAGTGTTTCATAAAAAGACCGGAGGAAACTTCAAAAGGTCTGGAATTTGACAGAAGGCTGTATGTAGCCAGAAGAGAATTTGAGCAGAGCAGTGATGATACTTATATCTGTTCTCTTTCTTCAAGAACAATTGTATACAAGGGTATGTTTTTGGTTACCCAGCTTAGAAGATTCTATGATGATCTTCTTTCAAAGGATTACGAAAGTGCCATTGCACTGGTACACAGTCGTTTTTCAACCAACACAACGCCTTCATGGCAGAGAGCCCATCCTTACAGGATGATAGCTCATAACGGAGAGATCAATACCATAAGAGGTAACAGCGACAGGATGCTGGCCAGGGAAGAAACCATGTCTTCCGAGATATTAAAGGATGATCTTTCAAAGGTTTATCCCGTTATCGCTGCATCGGGGTCAGATTCGGCAATGCTGGATAATACACTGGAATTTCTTTATATGAACGGAATGGAGCTTCCTCTTGCAATGATGATGACCATTCCCGAGCCGTGGAAACATAATGATTTCATGGAGCAGAGTAAAAAGGATTTTTATCATTATTACGCTACAATGATGGAGCCCTGGGACGGACCGGCTGCCATATTGTTTACGGACGGAGAGCTTTTCGGAGCTACTCTTGACAGAAACGGATTACGTCCGTCCAGATATTACGTGACAAAGGATGGAAGACTCATCCTTGCATCAGAGGTCGGAGTTTTGGATATCCCTTCCAAGGATATTGTTAAAAAATCCAGACTTGAACCGGGCAGGATCCTGCTGGTAGATACAAAAAAAGGCAGAATAATAACAGATGAAGAGTGCAAGGAAAGCTATGCCGAAAGTAAACCCTACGGTGAATGGCTTGACAGATGTCTGCTTCATTTATCCATGCTTAAGGTTCCAAATAAAAAGATTCCCACTCATACAAGGGAACAAAGAAACAGATTATACAAGGCCTTCGGTTATAACTATGAGGATATTAATAAACAGATACTTCCCATGGCAAAAACCGGAGTGGAGCCTACGGTTTCAATGGGAGCGGATGTTCCGCTTGCCATGCTTTCACATAACAACCAGCCGCTGTTTTGTTATTTTAAACAGCTGTTTGCACAGGTGACAAATCCGCCTATAGACTCTCTCCGTGAAAAAATAGTAACGGATACAACGGTTTACATAGGTTCGGACGGTGACCTTCTGAAGGAATCAGCAGAAAACTGCAGGGTTCTGGAGGTAAACAACCCCATACTGACAGGCGTAGATCTGATGAAGATCGAGGCTCTTTCGGCTGAAGGTTTTTGTACAAAAAAAGTTTCCCTCTTGTACTATAAGAATACTTCGGTAGAAAAAGCACTTACGCAGCTGAATATATCTGTTGACCGGGCAGTTTCCGAAGGGGCGAATATTATCATCCTATCCGACAGAGGTGTAGATGATAATCATATGCCCATACCTTCGCTCCTTGCAGTCAGCTCGGTTGAACAACATCTTGTAACCACGAAAAAACGAACGGCTGTCTCTCTTATTCTTGAGAGCGCAGAGCCCAGAGATGTTCATCAGGTTGCCTGTCTGTTAGGATACGGTGCTCGTGCGATCAACCCTTATCTTGCACACGAGTGTATCGCAGAGCTTATAGATACAGGTCTTTTAGACAAAGATTATCATACGGCTATTTCTGATTACAACCAGGCTCTTTTGGGAGGAGTTGTAAAAATAGCCGCAAAAATGGGTATTTCCACACTTCAGTCCTACCAGTCAGCAAGGATTTTTGAGGCCATAGGTCTTTCAAAAGATGTAATAGATAAATACTTTACCGGAACCGTTTCAAGAGCGGGAGGTATAGGTATCAGGGAAATCGGTGAGGATGTGGAACTTCGTCATAATAAGGCTTTCGATCCCCTGGGACTGGAGGTTGACGATATCCTTGATTCGGTTGGTTTCCATTGCTTAAGAAGCGGAGATGACAAAGAGGATCATATGTATTCTCCAAAGGCTATTATCACGCTTCAAAGGGCGGTAAGAGACAACGATTACGATAAGTTTAAAGAATACACCAAAATGGTGGATGATGAAAATAAACCTCATACCTTAAGGGCACTTCTTAAGTTTGTTCCCACGGGTAAAAAGGTTAAGCTTGAAGAGGTTGAAAGCGAGCAGTCCATCGTAAAGCGTTTCCAGACCGGAGCAATGTCATACGGTTCTCTTTCAAAGGAAGCCCATGAGACACTTGCCATAGCCATGAACAGGCTCGGCGGTAAGTCAAATACCGGAGAAGGCGGAGAGGATAAGGCCAGGTTTAATACTGAAAGAAACAGCGCCGTTAAACAGGTTGCATCCGGCAGATTCGGAGTGTCAAGTGAGTATCTGATGAGTGCTAAGGAGATTCAGATCAAGATGGCACAGGGTGCTAAACCGGGAGAAGGTGGACATTTGCCGGGAAAGAAGGTTTATCCCTGGGTTGCATCCACCAGATTTTCAACCCCCGGAGTGGCGCTGATCTCACCACCGCCCCATCATGATATTTATTCCATCGAGGATCTTGCCCAGCTTATTTATGATCTTAAGAACGCAAATGATAAGGCAAGGATCTCAGTAAAGCTGGTTTCGGAAGCAGGAGTTGGAACCATCGCCTCCGGCGTTGCAAAGGCAGGAGCAGGTGTTATCCTTATTTCCGGATATGACGGAGGAACGGGAGCCGCTCCTTCATCCTCGGTTCATCACGCAGGACTTCCCTGGGAGCTGGGTGTCAGTGAAGCACATCAGTGTCTTGTGGAGAACGGACTTAGAAGCAGGGTCGTACTTGAGACAGACGGAAAGCTTATGTCCGGAAGAGATGTTGCCATCGCAGCCTTACTGGGTGCTGAGGAATTTGGTTTTGCAACTGCACCCCTTGTTTGCATGGGTTGTATGATGATGAGGGTTTGCTCTAAGGATACCTGTCCCGTGGGTATAGCAACCCAGAATGAAGAGCTTAGAAAACGCTTTGCCGGTAAGCCTGAGCATGTTATGAATTTCATGCTTTTCATTGCAAGAGAATTAAGAGAGATCATGGCTGAGCTTGGTTTTAAGACAGTGGATGAGATGGTGGGAAGAACCGACTGCCTTACAGCCAGGACAATAGAGGGCGCAGACAGAAGCGCGCTTGCAGATCTTGGCAAAGTACTTGAACCAAGGTATGCAAGAGTAAGTGACAATCACTTTAATATTAAAAATATATATGATTTCGGACTTGAGAAGACGGTTGACTCAAAGGAACTTATTCCTGTTTATGAAAAGAACAAGGATAAAAACAAACCTATTTCAGTCAGCGTTAATGTATCAAGTACCGACAGATCCTTTGGTACCCTTCTCGGAAGCAGGATAACGGGAGACTATAAGGATACGCTTCCCGAAGACAGTGTTACGGTAAACGCCAACGGCGGAGGAGGACAGTCCTTTGGAGCCTTCATTCCAAAGGGACTTACAATAAGATTAAGAGGTGATGCTAACGACGGTTTTGGAAAAGGACTTTCGGGAGGAAAACTTATTGTTACACCGCCCGAAGATGCTTCATTTGATGCCCATGACAATATTATAATAGGAAATGTCGCATTATACGGAGCTACCGCAGGAAAAGCTTATATCTGCGGAATAGCCGGTGAAAGATTTTGCGTAAGAAATTCAGGGGCGGTTGCAGTGGCTGAGGGCTGCGGTGATCACGGACTTGAATATATGACCGGAGGAAGGGCAGTTATCCTTGGAATGACGGGAAAGAACTTTGCTGCGGGAATGAGCGGCGGTATCGCCTATGTCCTTGATCGTGAGCATACACTTTATCTTAGAATGAATAAAGATATGGCCTCACTTAACGAAGTGACGGAAAAGTATGATATTGCAGAGCTTCGCGGAATACTTGAGGACTATGTTAAGGAAACGGGGTCAAAATACGCATCCGGGATCTTAGCTGATTTCGAATCCAATCTTTCCGACTTTAAGAAAATCGTACCAAATGATTATCATAAGATGCTCCTTGCTATCAGCAAATTCGAAAAACAGGGTATCGATCATGACAGTGCCGTTTTAGAGGCATTTAATTCAACCTTGAATATGGAGGTAGTGTGACATGGGTAAGATGACAGGTTTTTTGGAATATAAAAGATGTAGTAACGGAGATATTCCTCCCAAGGAGAGACTTTTAAACTTTAATGAGTTTCATACCATGCTTTCTGAGGATAAGAGAAAAGAGCAGGCAGCACGCTGCATGGATTGCGGCGTACCTCTTTGTCAGTCAGCAATGGAGCTTTCCGGAATGGTTACGGGTTGTCCCCTTCATAACCTTATCCCGGAGTGGAATGATGAAATCTATAACGGACATAATGAACACGCATTTTCAAGACTTGCCAAGACGTCAAATTTCCCCGAGTTTACCGGAAGAGTTTGTCCGGCACTTTGCGAAAAGGCGTGTATGTGCGGACAGTATGATGATGCTGTTACAATCCACGACAACGAACTTTTCCTTATAGAAAATGCATTTAAAAAAGGTTATATAAAGCCCAGGATACCGGGAAGAAGAAGCGGAAAGCATATAGCGGTTATAGGGAGCGGCCCTGCAGGCCTTGCGGTTGCCGATGACCTTAACCACAGAGGACATTCGGTGGATGTTTTTGAAAGAGAAGATCGTATAGGCGGACTTTTAATGTACGGAATCCCCAACATGAAGCTTGATAAAAAGGTTATCGAAAGAAGACAGAAGCTAATGGAGGAGGAAGGAGTCCGATTCTTTACTTCGATAAATGTAGGAAAGGATATGAAGTCAAAAGAGCTTCTTGATAAATACGATGCAATAGTTCTTTGCTGCGGTGCAAAAAAAGCAAGAGAGCTTCCGGCGGCAGAACCCGGTAAGGTTGGTGGAGTATATTTTGCGGTTGATTACCTTACCCAAAACACAAAGGCTGTACTTAGAGCCACAGACAGAAGCGTTAAAGCATTAAAAGAGGTTGGCGGATATGTTAATGCCGAAGGAAAACATGTTGTTATAGTCGGAGGCGGAGATACGGGAAATGATTGTATCGGAACTGCGCTTAGACAGGGAGCTGCTTCCGTTACCGCACTCGAGATGATGCCTCAGCCGCCAAAGGAAAGAAGTAATTCCAATCCATGGCCCGAATGGCCCAAAACACTTAAGACCGATTACGGACATGAGGAAGCGATACATCTCTTCGGAAAAGATCCCAGAGTATTTGAAACAACCGTAAAAAAGGTTAATACCGATAAAAAGGGACAGATAAACAGTATAGAAACCGTTAAGGTAGCATTTAAAGACGGAAAACTTACTGAAGTTTCGGGAAGTGAAAAGACCATTCCCTGCGATCTTCTTCTTATTGCTGCCGGGTTTGTTGGCTGCGAGGATTACGTTACTGATGAATTCGGAACAAAAAGAGGTGCGAGAGGAACGGTTGACACTGAAGAAGGCGGTTATATGACATCGAAGAAAAAGGTGTTTTCCGCAGGTGATATGAGAAGAGGGCAGTCTCTTGTCGTATGGGCAATTTCAGAGGGCAAGGCCTGTGCTAAGGAAGTAGATGAATTTTTAATGGGATATACCGGAATTTAGGAGGAGATATGACAAAATATATTTTTGTTA
Source organism: Lachnospiraceae bacterium (assembly GCA_024693455.1). Classification (GTDB taxonomy): domain Bacteria; phylum Bacillota; class Clostridia; order Lachnospirales; family Lachnospiraceae; genus Weimeria. The sequence goes on along the minus strand of JAILKW010000023.1, from coordinate 5,797 downwards.
CCGGAGGAGTAGTGTCAGGGCTTGGAAAAGGAATAACGGCGGCTTCACTCGGCAGACTCCTTAAAGCAAGAGGACTGAAGGTGGCGGCACAAAAGCTGGATCCTTATATCAATGTCGATCCCGGTACGATGAGTCCCTATCAGCATGGAGAGGTCTATGTAACCGATGACGGGGCGGAAACGGATCTGGATCTTGGACATTATGAAAGATTTATAGATGAGAATCTTACAAAGTACTCAAACCTGACTTCGGGAAGAGTATATTGGAACGTTTTAAATAAAGAAAGAAGAGGAGAATACCTGGGCTCTACCGTCCAGGTTATTCCTCATATTACGAATGAGATCAAGGAGTTTGTATACAGAGCGGGAAGGGAATCCGATGCGGATATTATAATCACGGAGATTGGAGGAACCATAGGAGATATAGAATCACAACCCTTCCTTGAGGCGGTAAGACAGATCTCTCTTGAAGTGGGAGAGGAGAACAGTCTTTTTATTCATGTTACACTGGTTCCTTATCTGCATGGATCGGATGAACATAAATCAAAGCCAACCCAGCATTCGGTTAAGGAACTTCAGGGTATGGGAATTAAGCCCGATATCATAGTCCTGCGATGCAACGAACCTTTGGAGGAGAGCATATTTAAAAAGATTTCAATGTTTTGTAATGTTAAGGAAGACTGTGTTATCGAAAACAGAACCCTGGGAAATCTTTACGAGGCTCCGGTTATGCTTGAAAAATTCAATTTCTCGGGTGTTGTATTAAGGAAACTTAAGATTGATGCATTGCCACCGGATCTTGGAGAGTGGGATGAGCTTGTTGAAAAGATAAAAACGAGAAAAGATACCGTAAAGATCGCACTGGTGGGAAAGTACGTTCAGCTTCATGATGCGTATCTTTCGGTTTCAGAGGCCTTATTGCATGCCGGTTTTTATCACGGTGTACATGTTACCATCGACTGGATCGATTCGGAAGAATTGGATGAAGGTAATTATAAAGAAAAATTAAAAAATGCAAACGGGATAATTGTACCCGGGGGATTTGGTGACAGGGGAATAGAAGGAATGATCCTTGCCGCAAACTATGCCAGAACGGAAAATATTCCCTACCTTGGCATATGTCTGGGAATGCAGATAGCGGTTATCGAATATGCAAGAAATAAGGCAGGAATTTCAGATGCCTGTTCAGGGGAATTTACCGAGGCTTCAGATCATAAGGTCATTGATTTCATGCCCGGCCAATCCGATGAGGTTGATAAGGGCGGAACGTTAAGACTTGGAAGTTATCCTTGTAATATAAAACCCAAAACTCTTATGGAAGAGTGTTATGGCTGTGAGAATATAAACGAAAGACACAGACACAGATACGAGTTTAATAACGATTACAGAGAAGTTTTGTCTGATAACGGACTTGTTATATCGGGAACATCACCTGACGGAAAGCTGGTAGAGACAGTAGAGATACCGGACCATCCGTTTTTCCTCGGTGTCCAGTATCATCCCGAATTTAAATCGAGACCGAACAGACCACATCCGGTGTTTAAGAAATTTATCGAAAGCTCGTATAAACTTGCCGGAAAGTCATGATTTAAGGCTATTGCAATACAAAATGTCGTATGTTAACCTTTGTTTATGCAAGGAAGGTTTTTCTTAGGAGGAGGAGAATGGATTATACAGTAGATGAGGTTTTAAAATATATAGAGGATGAGGATGCAAAGTTTATCAGACTTGCTTTCAGGGATGCATACGGTATCCAAAAAAATATTTCCGTAATGCCCCAGGAGGTAAGAAAGGCTTTTTCGAACGGTGCTCCCATAAACGCCAGAGAGATTGCCGGATTTAGGGATAACGGTTACTCATCCCTTTATCTGAAACCGGATTCCGCTACTCTTTCCGTGCTTCCATGGAGACCGGACAGCGGTAAGGTTTTAAGAATGTATTGCGATGTTTATACACCGGAGGGTGATGAGTTTAAGTCCGATACCAGATATATTCTTAAAAAGGCTATTTCGAGAGCCAAAGAGTATGGGATTGACTTTAGATTTGGATCGGAGAGTGAATTTTATCTTTTCGTTAAAGATGAAAACGGTAATCCCACCAAGATACCCTATGATAATGCCGGGTACATGGATATAGCACCTTTGGATCGCTGTGAGAATGTAAGACGTGAGATAAGCCTTACAATAGAACGAATGGGACTGACTCCCGAAAGGTCACATCATGAGAGCGGTCCGGGTCAGAACGAGATCGATTTTCATTACGGCAGGCCTCTTTTGGCGGCAGATCAAATGACAACCTTTAAGATGGTTGTAAGTACGATTGCAGACAGATATGGTCTGGTTTCGGATTTTTCACCGATGCCCCTTGAGGGGAAACCGGGGAACGGATATCATATTAACATTTACGCAGTGGATAAGGACGGTAATGATGTTGTAAGGTATGCAGCAGCCGGAATCCTTGAGCGTATCAGGGATATAACTTTGTTTTTGAATCCTACGGATGCCTCTTATTCACGGCTTGGCAATAATAATGCACCTGACAGAGTTAACTGGTCGGAAGCAGGTGCTTCGGAGCTTATGTATATTGAAAATTTCAGGGGACAGACAAGGGTTGAGCTTCGTTCACCCGATGCCTCAAGCAATCCTTATCTTGTATATTCCCTCCTTATACATGCCGGATTATACGGAATAAAGAACAAGCTGGAGCTTCCGTGTGAGATGGATGAAAAAGGACTTCTTTTGCCTGCATCCAGGAAGGAGGCAGCAGAGCTTGCAAAGGCCAGTGATTTTGTAAAAGAGATCATACCCGAAGGAATTATAAAGGAGTATGTATATGCGGGGAAATGTTGATATACAGTATTCCATACTGATTGTTTCCTCACAGGAGCAGTATGATTCTCTTGTGAAAAGAGCCTTAAAACCCGGAAAATTTATGACGGTGGATGTGCAGCGAAGGGTTTCGTCCGCGAGAAGGATGTTTCTTGAAAGATATTATGACATCATAGTTATTTTTGTGCCCCTTCCGGATGAAACGGGATTGGAGTTTGCACTGGATGCTGCGGGACAGAGCAGCGCATCGGTTTTGCTTGCTGTTCCTGCGGAGATAATGGACGATGTTTCAAACCATGTGAGTGGTCAGGGAATTCTTACTGTTGAAAAAAAGGGATCATCTGAAAGCATACCAAATATGATAAGATATCTTTCAGTTGTACAGGCGCAGTTCAGAGGGCTTAAAAGGAAGCTTGAGGCTGCGGAGGAAAAGAACGAGGAGATAAGACTTATAGGGAAGGCAAAACTTTTGCTTGCCGTAAATAAGAACATGACGGAGGATGAGGCTCACCGCTATATTGGAAAACAGGCTATGGATAATGGTGTTTCACGCGGTAGGATAGCGAGAAAGATTCTGGAAGAATACTATGATTAACTAAGTTATCCTTTTAAAAGTTAATAATATAAGATGCTCGTGTTACAGTTTTGTTGCACTTCGTATGTTATAATGCACTTGATACAGCGATGTATCACTAATCCTTTCTACTCATTCACATAGGATGATGGCGAGCACAGTTTGTGCTCGCTATTGTTCTTTTTTTGATATTTAATTTTATTAGTGTTATAATAATGGGAATACAATGATAAATATAAGTACGCCAAGAAATAAATTTGGCACCGGATTTAGGTTTTCTGTAATTAGAAGCAGGACATCTAAATCTTAGATATAATACTGTGGGGGTGTTATATGAATATAGTTGAATCGGTTCAGTTTACCTGCGAAATTTGGGGAGCTGTTGTATGCATTATACTTACCATATGTGTTATATATACCAGACATTTTGATTTTAACGGAGCAGTGGCTATCAGTACCATGATGATGAATAACTGTATGGTGTGTATAGCGGATGCTTTGGCATGGGCTTATCGTGGAAGTGAAACAACGCTTGGATATTATATTGTAAGGATAAGTAATCCTATAGTTTTTGTTTTATCACTTCTTGGTGGTGTATTTATATCAAGATATATTCATTATGTGATCTCAAGCAACGAAAAGGATCATTCACCACGCTGGATGATCCCTGTTTATATTTTGTATTTCATATCGGTAATAATTGTACTTTTGTCCCTTAAATATCGTTTTTTATATGATTTTGATGACCATAACAGGTATTACAGAGGTGAATATTATTGGATTCTTGAAGTTATCGGTCTTATAATGATCCTTATTAATTTGCTCCATTTGGTCGGCAATCATAAAAAAATCGATAGAATGGAATATATTGCATGTATATTTTATCTTGCAGTTCCGTTTTTTGCGGTTTTCGTCCAAATATTTTTCTATGGACTTTCTATAGCAACTTTTTCGTATACCGTTTGTCAGATTTTTATCTTTATTGTTTATGAACAAAGATATACAAACAGACTTGTCGAACTTGAGAAGGAAAGGAATGAGGAACGGATAAAAATGCTTCGTGAGCAGATCAGTCCGCACTTTATTTTTAACAGTCTTTTATCCATTCAGGAATTATGTTTGGAAGATCCTCCAAAGGCTTCATACGGAATAAAGCAGTTTGCAAAATATTTACGCGGAAATATCGAAGCGATGAATAGTGATGATCTTATTCCGTTCGAACAAGAACTTTCCTATATAAAAGAATATATAGAACTTGAAAATCTGGATCCGGCTAACGATATTAAGATAGATTATTTTATAGAGTATGATGATTTTTCTCTGCCTCTTCTTGTGGTAGAGCCTTTGATAGAAAATGCTGTACGTCATGGGATAGCATATAGATCGGAAGGTATAATCGAACTTCATTCCAGAAGGGTAAACCGGGAGGTAGTAGTTACCGTAAAAGATAATGCAGTAGGTAATTGCAGTGAAACAGAAAAGCAGTCAGGTCACAGAAGTGTGGCGATAAATAACATAAAAGAAAGATTGAAATTGCAGTGTAAGGGTCATCTTGAAATAAAAAAAGAAGACGGATGGACAGTAATAGATGTCATAATACCAATATAGATCTGCCTTTCATAATAAAAGAGGTGGGAGCGTATGAAAACAATAGTTATAGATGACAGACAGCATGCCGTTAATTCAATGCTTCGTATACTTGGTAATATTGATCCGGGTGGTGAGCATGACGGTACCATTGATCCCGATGAGGGTATCAGGCTACTTAAGGAAAAGGGTAAGGAGATAGCTTTTTTAGATATTGAAATGCCCGCAAAAAACGGACTTTTGCTTGCTAAAGAGATGAAGGATATTGCTCCTTCGCTAAATATAATATTTGTCACCGGACATTATGATTATGCAATAGACGCTTTGCGTCTTCGATGCAGTGACTACCTTATCAAGCCGACAGACGAAGAGGAAGTGATTGATGCTCTTGAAAATCTTCGTTATCCTATAAAAAGGGAAGAGGGTAAAAGGATAAGGATACAATGTTTTGGGAAATTTGAAGTTTTTGTGGATGAAAGACCTGTCTCTTTTCAAAGAACCAGATCCCTGGAAGTTTTTGCATATATTGTAGACAGAAAAGGCGCAAGAGTACCGCTTCGCGAGCTGCAGGTCGTTATGTGGGATGATGATGAAATGATGGGATCACATCACAGTCAGCTTCGGATGTTTATAGGAGATATAAGACGGGCTTTTGAGGGCATGGATTGTCCGGTACCTATTTTAAGGGGAAGGGGACATGTTGCGCTTGATACCCAGATGGTTGATTGTGATTATTACAGATTTTTGGAGGGAGATCCCGCTGCGGTGAATTTATATCAGGGTGAATATATGAATCAGTATTCCTGGGC
>JAILKW010000040.1 GCA_024693455.1 Lachnospiraceae bacterium | reverse complement strand
AAATATCCGCATAAGGCCCTTTGTTTCACACAGCTTTAACTTGGCATTTACAATAATAATTATTGAGCGAACCGTTTCTGCAGCTCCTGCTTTAAACTTTCTGTAATCCCTGACGGCCGGTGTCATTTCTCCGCACTCTTTAGCCAGCTCATCCATTTTCTTTTGAAGTATGGTAGGTGGCTTTTCACCCTTTTTTACCTTTACGGTCTTATCTTCCATCATCTCTTCATTGATAATTCTAAGGATATTATTTACTGTACCGGTACGACCTTCTTTTTTTGCAACCGTCCACTCATAAAAAAATATAGCCTGCAGATATAGCATGGGGCCGTCTGTCCAGAACGGATCATTTGCGGTAGGTCCTTCGGGTGTTACCGTATCATAAATATTTGCCACAAGTTTTATCAGATCCTCTTCACATTCAATATATTCAAAAGGATTATACCTGTCACTTTTCTTTTGATCTTTGATATTAAGACTTCTTATGGTATATCCCATACTCTGAAGATACAAACCGTACTTATATTGAAGCTCGCCCTTTACATCAAGCATAATAAAGTTGCTTTGGGCAAGAAGGATATTCGGTGTAAGAACCGATGTAGTCTTATAAGATCCGGAGGAACCAATTATAAGCATATTATTGTTTGAGGGCGCACCAGCTCCTTCGATTGGCACCTGTAGATTTCTCGTTATTATCCTATAGCGCCTCCCGTTATAACGATATGCCGGATGGTGCTTGTAGGATTTTATCAGTGTTTCGCCATCCTTTGATCCTGCCACTTTACCCGGCGATTGATGCTCCTTCCCTAATTGCTTACATAGTTTGATTAAATATACAACTATCGGCAAAACGGAGGAGCAGATACAAAAGGATAAAGACTTTTCATCGTTTGAAAAGAATCCGGTAACTCATGATCCGAGAACAAAGAAGCAGATAAAGGCATATCGCGATAAGGAGAACAACCGGCGCAAGCTGATAGACACCACCAGGCAATGGAAGAAGTACAAGGCAGCGCTTGGCAAGGAGATCCCCTCATTCGAGACCTTTAAGGAGCACAAGGATCTGAATGACTACAAGTACAAGGAATGGGAGAGTAAGTTCAGATCGTTCAGGCAGCAGGCTAGTGAAAAGCTTGATAATATGTTTGAAGATGATAAAATGTCGTTACAAAATAAAAGTGGAGACATTATGTTGAAAGAAGAATCTTTGCGAACTAAAGGTGGCGGCGATTATGGTGTGAACTGGAACATTGTCAAATCAAAAGAGTATACTAAGCGATTTGATAATATTTCAGATAATCCTGAAGCTAATGCGCTTGCGGCCAAAAGATGTAGGAATGCATTGGTAAATAGAAACGGGAAAAAAACCGAGGAAATTTATGCAATAAGTTTAACAACTGGAAAAGACGTCTCAAAAATAACAGATCAAAATTATGATTTTGGTGTTAAGAGAACAGAAAAGTTTACGGAAGACGTAAATCGAGCAAAAGAAAAAGGAGAAAGAATACTATATATTCATAATCACCCAAGAGGACTTCCACCAAGTCTTGAAGACTTAAATGAATTAGTGGGTACTGATGATCTGGGGATTGTTGCTGGACATGATGGCAGCCTTTATTTATATAGTGCACCAACAACCACTATGACAAAAGATGATGAAAAGATTGCATTCATGAAACTTCCGTGGTATAGTGAAGACATAAAAGAAATGATGATTATGGGTGTCGAACAATTAAGTGAAACGTTTGGTTTTACTTTTGTAGAATTGTGAGGTTGCTATGAACGAGTGGATTTGTGATGATAGAGAGTCACCGGAAGAGTGGCTTCAAAGAATGAAAAAATCTTCGGGGATCAGTGAAGAAGAGTTTTTGGAAAAGATGAAGACTCCGCAGAATGAACCCCAAAAAACAGCATAGTTTTTTATGAGCATCCTTCGGGGTGCTTTTAATGCACAAAAGGAGTATAGTATGGCAACAAGCTATTATGGTTTTACCATAAGCCCTAGATACGAGTGTGTGAAAGTTTTTCTGTAAATAAGATATCCTAAGATAATTGACGAGCTGTATGGCGGTAAGATTACCGTTGTCCAGCTCGTTTTGACTATACCTAATCCCATTGATTTCGTCAAGAATTATGATAAAATTGGTAT
>JAILKW010000033.1 GCA_024693455.1 Lachnospiraceae bacterium | reverse complement strand
ATAGGGCTTGATGTAGCGGGACTTATCTGTCTTGGCTCAGCAATGAGCCTGGTATGCATAGAAAACGAATACGCCAATACCACAGCACTTTCATACATCAGACTGATACTTATGACTGTATACTTCGTTTTGGTCGGAGGTCAGCATGTTGACATTATGCTTCAGGAATACCAAAGAGGCGTAAAGGAGAATGAGAGAAAGCTTCAGGAACAGGTTAATAACGCGGAAGCTGCCAGGGCTGAGGCCGAAGATGCAAAAGAAAAGGCAGAGATAGCCAGAGCCGATGCTGAGGAGGCAAAAGAAGAAGCCGATGCAGCCAATCAGGCAAAGAGCCGTTTCCTTGCAAATATGTCACACGAAATAAGGACACCAATCAATGCTGTTCTCGGTATGGATGAGATGATCCTTCGTGAGACCAAAAACAAAGAAGTAAAAGCCTATGCCATGGATATCCGTTCGGCGGGCAACACACTTCTTTCCCTTATAAATGAGATACTGGATTATTCAAAGATAGAGTCCGGAAAGATGGAGCTTGCGGAGGGCGAGTACGATCTTCCCTCTGTTATAAACAATCTTGTCAATATGACCACTGCCCGTGCAAAAGGAAAAGATCTGGATTTTGTGGTTGAGATCGATAACAATCTTCCCATGAAATTGTGGGGAGACGATGTAAGACTCAGACAGATCATAACAAACATTTTGACAAATGCGGTCAAATATACGCCGGAAGGAAAGTTCTGGCTTCGAATGAACGGCACAAGGGATAATGAGGATTTTATCCTTCATGTAGAGGTGGAAGATACGGGCATAGGCATCAAGGAAGAGGATATCCCTAAGCTTTTTGTCGAGTATGAGCGTATCGAAGAAAGCCGCAATCGTAACATAGAAGGAACGGGACTGGGAATGAACATAACCCTTCAGCTTCTTTCTATGATGGATTCAAAGCTTCAGGTTGAGAGCGTATACGGAGAAGGAAGTAAATTTTTCTTCGACGTAAAACAAAGGATAATAGATGATACGCCCATTGGTGATTTTAAGGCAGCAGTGGAGAAGGCGACAGACGATTTCAACTATAATGAAAGCTTTATAGCACCCGATGCCCATGTTCTTGTTGTAGACGATAACAGCATGAACAGAAAGGTCTTCATGAGTCTGCTCAAGGCAACGGAGATTCAAATAGATGATGCTGACGGAGGACCGCAGGCCGTAGAATTTGCATCTCAAAAACACTACGATATCATATTTATGGATCATATGATGCCTGATATGGACGGAGTGGAAGCCATGAAGCGGATAAAGGCAATGACTGACGGACCGTGTGCAAACACGCCCATCATTGTTCTTACTGCAAATGCGGTATCCGGGGCTAAGGAGTCATATCTTGCGGAAGGATTTGACGGATTTATGAGTAAGCCGGTAGTAGCGGATAAGCTCGAACAGCTGATAGGAGAGACCCTTCCCAAGGAGATGCTTTTGCCTGCTCCCGAAAGAGAGGATAAGGCTGAGGACACTAATCCGATGCCGGAAGATCTGCCGAGTATCGAAGGTCTGGATTGGCCGTTTGCCTGGCTTCATCTCCCGGGTGAAGATATGCTCATAGATACGGTAAAAGATTTCTATGAACTGATACCGGTTCACGGTAAAAAGCTGGCAGGATTTTATGAACAGCTGCCGTCTGATGAGGGATTTGAGGCATACCGTATTCAGGTTCACGGAATGAAGAGTTCCGCAGCAACAATTGGTATAGTTCCGCTTGCCGGTATGGCAAAGATACTGGAGTTTGCTGCAAAAGATTTTAACGAGGATATAATAAGACAGGTGCATCCGGTTTTTATGAATGAGTGGAATTCATATCGTGAAAAAATGAAAGGTGCATTTGGCTTGGGAGATGAGGACGATTCCGACAAGGAAGATGCCGATCTCGATAAAACAAAAGCTTATCTTGAAATGCTCAGACTGGCGATGGAGGACTTTGATGTAGATAAAGCGGATGAACTTATGGCACTGTTGAAAACCTACAAATATCCTGATGAGGTCAATGAAAAGATCGAAGAGCTTGGGGGTGCGGTTACTGACCTTGACAGTGATCTTTGTAATGAAATAGTTGCTTATATAATGGAGAAGATATAATGGAGTGGGAGGATTTAAATGGTTAAGGTTCTTCTGATAGGTAAAATGAATGATTTGCTTAAAGATATTAATTTATCATTAAGCAAACACTTTAACGTACAGCTATCGTCAGAAAACCCTAGTGTGGCACTTTCAATGATTGATGTTGTTGAGCCAAACGTAGTTATTATTTCGTTAGTGGGTGCTTTAAATATTGATTCTGAACTGTTTGAGGAAATAAGGGATATGCATCCTGATGTTCCGGTTCTTACGGTAGGAACCAAGGGAGAGGAAAATCACTTCAGAGAGTTTTACGGCACAGGGCAGTTTATTAATTTAGTACGCCCTCTTGAAAATAGTGATATCATAAAGGCTGTCTGCAACAGATTGGGGATGACATTGCAGGAAGCTGAAGAGGGTAATAGTCAGGCAGAGGAAGGGCAAGCTCCTAAAAAGCAGGTTCTTGTGGTTGATGACAATGCAGGTACGTTAAGAAGTATTAAGGCAATGCTGGATAAGCATTATACGGTTTCAATTGCACCTTCCGGGATCAAGGCAATGACATTCCTTGGAAAGAGCAGACCGGATCTTATTATCCTGGATTACGAGATGCCTGTAGTTGACGGAAAACAGACTCTTGAAATGATAAGGTCGGATCCTGAAATAAAGGATATTCCCGTAATTTTCCTTACAGGTGTTTCAGACAGGGAGCATATTGAAGCGGTTCTTAAATTGAAGCCTTCGGGATATATGTTAAAACCGCCGGTTCCGGAGAAATTAATAGAAGCAATAGAAAAGGCAACAAATAAATGAGTGTACCTACTTCGGCCGGTGAGGCAAAAAGACTATTGTCTGAATTCGGACTACATGCAAAGAAAAAATACGGCCAGAATTTTTTGACGGATACAGGATTGCTTGATGATATTGTAAATGCTGCAGGTGTGGAAAAGGATGACGTTGTTCTTGAAATAGGACCGGGTTTGGGTTGTCTTACCGCAAGACTCGCTGAAGCGGCCGAAAAAGTAATTGCTGTAGAAATAGATACTTCTTTATTGCCTCTGCTTCAGAAAACTCTTGAGGATTATTCCAATATAGAGATAATCAATGAAGATGTACTAAAGTTGGATCTTGGAGCACTCGCCGCAGAAAAGGCGGGAAACCGTAAATTCAAAGTGGTTGCCAATCTGCCTTATTATATTACGACTCCGATAATAATGGCTTTACTTGAGAAAGAGCTTCCCATAGAATCTATCACAGTCATGGTACAGCTTGAAGTGGCACAGCGGCTTGAGGCATTACCGGGAAGCAAGGAATACGGGGCAATAACACTTTCTGTTGCATATTACACAAAGCCGGAGATTGTACTTGAGGTACCGCGTGAAGCGTTTATGCCGTCTCCAAACGTTGACAGTGCTGTGATTAAGCTGACAGTTAATGAAGAAGCACCCGTCAAATGCAAGGATACTGCTTTGATGTGGAAGATAATAAGAGCAGCCTTTAATCAAAGAAGAAAGACACTTTCAAATGCACTTTCGGGTGGAGGAATTTGCGGGGGAGATAAGTCTGTGATAAAAGAAGCCATGGAAGATGCATCGTTGGAGCAGAGTGTAAGAGGAGAGACTCTTTCACTTGAAGATTTCGCAAGACTAACGGACAGTATTGTTAAAGTGACAAAGAGGTGACGTGGATGGATGTGGGACAATACAGATCTGATGTTCAAAAGCTGATTAATCAGATTCAGGTTGCCAGAGGAAGTAATTCAAAAGAAACAATAAAACTTTGTGATGAACTTGAAAAATACGGCAGAGAAAAAAGTGATGACAGTCTGATAGGTTTTGCCCGTTTTACACGGGGAGAGATATATTATCTTTTAAATGATATGCCCAGTTTCTACAGGGAGATGCTTTTTTGCATGGAACCCCTGGAAAATATCGGTGAATGGGGATATCTTACGATGGCCAACAATATGCTTGGTATCATGTCTTTAAACAGAGGCAATGCACCGTTTGCCATGGATTATTATCAGAAAGCACTTAGGATTTCACAAACATACAGGCTTCCGGATCTTGAATGGATAGTTCACATGAATCTCGGAACCATGTTTTTATCGGTTGATAATTTTGACGATGCACTTCGTCATTATGAATACAGTTTTCAGTATATTAAGGCTCACAGGAATCTAGGCAATTATATCCAAAGCTTAACCGCTGTTTGTGTGGGCTTCGGAAAAGCGTATCTGAAAAAGGGAGATACGGAGCATGCTACAGGTTTTAAATCCAGATTGGTAGAGGATTGTCTTCCGGCACTGGAAGCTGAAGAAGCTATTCCGGTTAACTGTTTTCTTGCTAAATACTATCAGAAGATCGGAGACAAAGA
>JAILKW010000011.1 GCA_024693455.1 Lachnospiraceae bacterium | reverse complement strand
TTTTATAGCATCCGGCAACGACATAGATTCCCTCATCACTTTTATCGGTGATGCTGCTTACGGGAGCAAACAGATTATCTCTCCTGTAGCAGGCATAAAGAGTCATATCTTTTTCTATTATCTCTCCCCCGCTTACATACCCATCCACATCGCCTGAAACAACGCTTCCGTTTGCATCAATCACCTTGATGGGCTTTTCTGAAGAGCTCTGTGGTTTAACATACCAGCCGTCCAGTGTCCAGTTATTGTCAGTAGTTGTAACCGAAGGAACTGTTATACTGCTGCCTTCTGCCTTTGCCGTACCGATACTTTCAGTTCCTTTTATAAAGGTGATAAGGTAGTCAATTTTCCACTGAGCGTAAAGTATGATCTCGCCATCCTTTTCAGTGGTAAGATTTGATACATTCTGACTGTTATCATAAGAAGTTCCGCTACCATCCGAAGCAGTATTCCACTTATAAAACTTAAATCCCGCTCTGAGGAATGTATTGGCATCAAGAGGCGTTTCTACACCATAAGTCAATAACTGTTCTTTTGTTTGGTTTGTTCCGTCATTGGAATTAAATACCACGGTATATTTATTGGCCTCCCAATTAGCGTTCAAAACTATATCACTGCTTATGCTGCCTATAAGACTTCCCGGACTGTAAGTTGTGTTTCCGTCACTCCAGTTCTTGAACGAATAACCTGCTTTTATAAAAGTACACTCCGGCACAGTGAAACTGTTCTCGCTGCCTTTAAGTCCCCTTTCGTACATTATGCCTTCACTGCCTGCTCCTCCGTTGAAGCTGATCACATACCTCGGAGGAATTACATTGTTCAGTACAAAATCGTACTCACTTGTTGCTCCGCTTACCGGCTCCTTAAGGACGATCTCCAGATTCACTCCACTTTCCGGATATGTACTTCCCTTATATCTGAAGTACATGGGACGAAGATTATAATCTCCCGATGTTATCACGGGAAGAAGTCTGATCTCATAATCGGCATTTGAATACTTATTGTCATCCGATGCATCAACCGTAAGATCCTGACCGGCCACCTTAATGCCTTTTATCTTAAACTCATCAAGATCATCTTCTGCCTCAGCTCCAAAAAGGAAAAGCTCCGGTCCGTCGGGAAGTACCGGTTTGTCACTGTCGGAAATAGTATCTGCTTCCGGTGTACCATCTTTGCAACGTTTATATACCTTATACGTGCTTCTGTCCGTAAGACCTATCGAACCAAGTACCTTTACCGGAATAAACATCGCATTTGTGATCGTTTTATTATTATAGGTATAAGAATACTTTGCCTGTACAAGCCAGGTTCCGGACTTATTGGCCGTAATATCCGTTTTAGGATTTCCGTTGATATTTACCGATTCCGGATTTATGGTAAGAGGTGCACCTTCATCTGCATTCTCAAACTTCCATTTTCCTTTTTTTGTATAATCAATATTATTTTTACTGATCGCACTAAAAGTAATGGGTTTTGTATCATCCCGGCATATGATAAGCTCTTTTTCCGAAGACTTAAGGTTTATCTTTGATGTGATATTCAGTATGAAAGATGCCGATGCATCTCCCTTTTTAGCCTTTATATTAACTGAACCGACAGCAAGTGCCCTAAATTTGATCTTCCAGTTACTTCCTTCTTTACTTACACTTAATACCTTGATCTTGTCCTTTCCTGTATCGGGTATTTTTATATGTTCCGTTGTTAAATTATTAAATTCATTTTCCGGATCACAAAGAATAAGCTCCTTTTCGGCATAACCTGTATCTGTCATATCGTCAAAGATATCAATATTTGCACGTCCTTTTTTCCAATATGCTCCTTCATTCGGCCAACTTCCGTAATGAACATATACCTTTCTCCCAAAAGTATTATCCCGCTGGGTTACAACTGCAGGATAGGGATAATTTTTTCCTTCCTGTGACTCGTCACTTGAGAAACTGTATTTTCCGTCTATGGATGCTCCCGCGACTGTATTTCCGTTCTCGTCCTCACTGTCCGGCTCGGATGTGGTAACCATGCTCCAGACTGCATTCGATGAAACGTTTAACTTATCCACACCCTTGCTGCTTAGATTAGCTGCGGATATAGCGGCAGGAGATGCGGGCTCATTGGCTTCTTTACCATCGTTATCCTGCTGATAATGAACATATTTTGCCACGGCAACAAGATTTCCGCCCAGCATCTTTTCAAATTCTTCATCTGTCATTATAAGTACTTTATACTTTTCTATATCTTCACTATACGTGCTTTGATCATTCGCCCAATTTTCAAGATCAGTCTTCGTAGGGGCATTATTATTATCTATAAAGTTTCTATAGTCACCTTTACTGCCTCTATTGTATATAAAGTAATTTATACATTCAGCCCAGGTCGATACATCCGCTCTGTCAGGATGTTTGATACTCTTTTTAACGCTTTGCATGTCTCCAAGGAAGTAGCAGTTTTTAACGGTTATCTTACCGCTTCTAAAGTATCTGTCCGCCTTACTTGCAATAAGAGACACTGCTCTCACGTTTCCCTTAAGATCGGGAAGCTGCAGATAGGTATAGCAGTTGGTTATCTTTGCATCACCTGCAGTCTGATTATTACCGGGTTTAATGAAATTTGACATATACGGGGCAAAGGTTCCGCAGACCACTCCCGCAGCATAAATATGAGATGTGCGGCCGGGTCCCTGATTGTTTTCGTTGTTATCACGCAACACATAACCCTTATTTGAATAAGCTATCGGACTTGGCATTTCATTTTCAGTCCGGTCCGAAACAAATATTTCACCTCCCGTATAGCAATCGGAGATCGCAATGGTAGATCCCGGTGCACCGGCAGATCCCGCAAGTCCTCCGATACGCTCATAGCTTCCGTAAACATCATGACCATAGGTATGGGTACAATCAATATGAATGTCGGTAACGGCTGAACACCTCTCAAGATTTACATTTGCAAGTCCGATCAAACCTCCTACATTGGCAGTTCCCGCACCCTGCTGGTTAGTACTCTTATCCCAGATCTTATATCCGGCTATAGAACAATTCTCTACCTTATTTTCAATTTCAGATATTTTTTCGTTGTTGCTGCCATTACCATAATAAGAGAATTCATACGCTGTACCTATAAGACCTCCTATGGAATAAGCACCCTCAGCGCTTTCAAAATTGACAGAAATGCTTCCTGTAGTTTCGGTTCTGTAATCTGTTGTATTAAAACTGATGGTCTTGCCTGTAGTGACTCTTTTTATGCAATTTTCATCATCTGAAAACAGGATGATATTTTTAATATTTGCACCGGCGGTTACTCCGAAAAGACCAACGGTATATGCATACGAATTGATGTTGATATTTTTAAGCTTATAACTTTGTCCGTCATAATTTCCTCCAAACCAGGCAAAAAGATAATTTTCGTTATTAGCTCCCTTCCTGGTTGAAGATCCCATGGCTGCTATGGGGGTTATCTTTTCATCTTCATCAACTGACTCCACATCATGGGTCTGTACCCAAAACTGCTCCGGTCTTACTTCAAAGGAAGCATTCTGTGTTTGTTTATTACCGCCGGATGTTATAACGGTTGCATACTGAAGGAAGGGGAAATCCCTGTAATTTCCCGTATTGCTGTTTCCGTTCTTCCAATCTCCGAAAACAACGGTATCACAGTTTTTCTCCTTATAATTCCAGTTAATATATCTAAACTGATCTACGCTTCTTACTTCGTAGACATTCTTTTTTGACCCCGGCTCCTTTGTATAGTCGCTTTCCCGGCCGTCAAGTCCGGTTATGGTAAGTCCTTCACTGACTCCTATTCTTTGCATCGCATTTGCAAAGAATGGTGTGATCGAATATTCATAACTGCTTCCACCATAACTTAACGTCCAGTTTCCAAAACGTTTATCTTCGTTATCCAGATAAATATAATCTGACTCAGATGCACTTTCCGGTATTCTGGTTGTGAAAGGATAGAAACTGTATCCCTCCATCTGTTTCTCAAGTTCGCCCGCCACTGTTGTATTATGTTTTCCGCTGCTGAACTTAATACTTGAACCGCTTGAAGTAATGGTTGCATTGATCGGATCACCGTTTCCTTTTTGCTTCAGATAATATCCATATCCGTAAGACTTGATACGTCCTCCGTCATCATGAGCCGTACAAAGAGTTGAACTCGCAACAGGCGAACCGTTCTTTGTACCTATGTAGGTAAGATGATATCCGCTATTGGATCCGTCTGCTTCATGCTCCCAGTAAAAGATACCGAGATCTCCGAGTTCCGGAGCCTTCGTCCAGTCACCGTAATGAACAAGTAAACCGTTTTTGTCCTTTACGACAGCTCTGAAAGGATAATCCGTCTCCTCTCCTGTATTCGGATGATTATACGAATACCTTGCTATCCTGTTTTTTGTATTTTTTATTAAATCCGTGTATAAAGTTGCATTACCTGCGGTTCTGTCTTTTGCGGCAGTATAATCATAAAGATCCTGAACGAAGAAGAAAGATCCCTGATCAAGATACTCACAGTTATTAACTGCTCCTCCGATCGGTGCAAAACCATAAGATCTTGACTCTGAACCGTCTCCGTTTGTAACTATGGAAGAAGCACAGTAACTCTTACTGATCAGACCCTCATTTTTACCCGCAAATCCCGATGCATTTACTTCTCCGCTCTTTGATTCCGCAACCTCAATGAATGCAAGATCATAACTGTTTGTTATCCTTCCGGAGGAATTGTTATTTCCGACAAATCCTCCCATACTTACGTAGGCATAATTACTTGAAAGACGTATAGCGGGACTTACACATTCACATGAATCTACTCTTCCTCCGTTTGATCCTATCATTCCTCCTGCATAAAGCGTGCTGTCACGATATGCATGAAGTGTACCGTCCGCACCTGCTATATAATAGCCTGCTGCAGCGCAGTTTTTAATACTGCCATCATTATATCCGGAAAGTACACCTATATTTACGACCTCATCAGCCTCCACATTTCCGCTTCTTTGAACCATATAATGGGTGCTGCCCTTTGGATCATAGTCTGTTACAAGAACCACATTTTCAATTTTCCCGCTGTTATAGCCTATCATTCCTACATAATAAGCATCAGCACTTATAAAACTGATATTAGTGATAAGATAGCTGTTACCGTTATAGAAGGCTTTAAATCTCTTTTCGGAAGAATCGGAAATAGGCGCCTGCTTGGAAACCTTCCCCGTCCTCTCCGTATAATCAGTCCATTCATAATTATCGTAATCAGCGTTTCTTTCCTGATTAATGGTGACGGTAGATGAACTGTCAGTGCTTAAGAACTTATAATAGTAGGAATTATAGAATCTGCTGAGATTCCATAGCTGTCTGGGCGTACGAATGCTTATAGTTACGGTTTTCCCGGTTGTGTCGGGAACTGCCGGAACATTTGCATTCTCATCATTCATGATTATAGCCGTCTTTGCAAAATGTGGATTAAATGCATATATAGTGGAAGAAGAAACCGTATTGAAATCTTCCACAGCCTGTATCTTCTGATAGAAATTATCCGTGTCACTGAATATGGTATCGGACGGACCGGCATTTACTGCAGACTTTGTCACGGGATAGATACTGTATTTTTCGTTATCATCACCCGTTACCTTTGCAATGGCAGACGAGCTTTTAATATTTACCGTATCTATAACATCTCCGGAAATCGTGCTGACCGTTACCTTACTGGGCTTGACCTCATCCGTCTTAAATACAAATCCGTATCCGTCTCCCACAACTACCGCATTAACCTTAAGCGTGGAATTTACGTTAGCTCCCTCAAATCCGAATTTACCGTTTTTATATTCCTCAAAATATACGAGTGTTCCGGATCTGAAATCAGCCTGCCAGTCTCCGTAATGAGGATTAACCTTAAGACAGGGATAACTATAAGATGTCAGAGCCTGTCCCCTAAGATTATACGGCGTACTGTCTGCCGTATCCGTCTCAAAAGCACTGCCCAGTTTTTCACATAATTCATCCGTGGTTTTCGTTCCTATCTCTTCCGTCTCTCCGTCAAGATCAGTATCACCCGATGAACAATAATAAACTTTACTTGCCGATGTAATACTTTTCGCCGTACTGCAAGTTTTGATATTATCTCCCTCTTTACTCTCGCTCTTACAGATCGTATAGGAATTCTTTGCAACATCAATATCTCCATATACAAGGCCTGCGCTCTTATCACTTGTTATCAAAAATCCCGCTGCATAACAATTCTCAATACTCATTATATCTCCGCAGGCAAGTCCGGCTGCTTTTTCACCAAAAATATAGCTGTCAGCGTAAGATTCTTTTATTATAACCTCTCCCGATTCGACATTCCCGACAAGTCCGCCTGCTGCCGAACCTGAAATAACGGTAGAAGCCAGACTCCCTTCTATCCTAAGAGAAGCATTTGTCGATACGGATTCAAGTTTGCCGACAAGACCACCGGCATTTTCGCCGCTGATCCATTTTTTCTTATATTTATCTATCTTATCTAATGTAATATCCTGAATATCTTTTTCACGAAGCCTTACTGCGCAATTTGATATTACAACGCTTCCGTCGGCTTTTCCGATAAGCGCGCCTGCTGCTCCGTCAGATGTTGAAACAATGCTTGCCCCTCCGAGACGGATGTTTTTAAGCGTGATCGAACCACCGGTCACTTCACCAAACAATCCGGCCGAATCCTGCTCGGAAACATTAAGACCGTATATCCTGTATTGGGTATTAAATCCCTTATTATTTACGGATATTCCGTTTATAAGTGAAATATTATTGTTGGATATCGGCTTAAAACGGGGTTTTCCGTCAGAAGTACATTCGTTAAAATAATTATCCTTATAATAGTCAAGCCAGGACGTTTGACTTGTCGTCTCTTCATCCATGGTAATGTTGCTTCCGAGTATTGCGGAAGAAATGTCTCCCGATACTCCGGATGTACTGTCAAGATTCTGCAAATGTCTCGCACAACTGATCTTTGCCTCGGATGAAGTGCTTCCGTCTGCAAAAAGACTGTTTGTATATGCCTTTGCTTCGCCCGACTCTATCAGATTATTGTTACCGCTTGCAACTATATCTATTGTAAGTTCCTTACCGGGTGTGATCTTTTCGCATATTTTTTTAAACCGTTTATCGCTATCGGAAAGATCATCAAGTACCAGCTCACAATAATATGTATTGTATCTGACTCCCGCTATTTCATAACTTCCGTTTGCAAGAGGCATTAACAGATTACTTCCGTTGGTACTGTATTTTGTCTTGTAAGAAGGCTCTAAGGCATTATTTCCCGTACGGCTTACTGCATTTGTATCCGCAGTATTATAAAGCATGATATCAAAAGTAAGCTCGGTATTTTCCGGACAACTGCACTGGAAATATACTGAGAGTTTCTCGCCGTTTGATACGGTTATAGTGGGATGCAAAGTAGAAGTATCGCTTACCTCTGAAGCTGATGCCACATCTCCTCCGTAATAACCGACAAGTGCTCCGTCACTCAGTCTGCCGTCTTTATTTCTGAGGGAAGCAAAATATTTATTCGTAGAATCTGTAGGTGAATATTCGGTTTCTATTTCCCTGTTTTCACTGTAAAATACACCGTAAACATATCCGCCTGTAGGCTCGTACTCGACCACCCAGTGATTTTGGGAAAGCATTTCATCGACTACGTTACTGTTCATAAGTGCGGTCGTCTTTTCACTGTTTGTCTTGTTAAAATAATGAATATTACGGTCGATAACCTCTCCGCCCTGAGTATACTCAAGTCTCATATCCTTTGGAACAGCTGTCACCTTACTCGTATTGTTATCAAGCCAATAAACCTTACTGTTTCCGCCGGATCTAAGCTTAACAAGTTCGTTTTGTACAGCTACATAGATTGTCTCTGCCTTGGCATCAAGCTCTTTTTGACGCATATTTTTTTGCATATGTATTACATTGGGAACAGCGATCCCCGTTAGTATTAAAAGAATTGCAACCGTAACAAGCAGCTCGGCAAGAGTAAAGCCTGTTTTTCTTTTAATTCTCTGTCTAATCATACTAATATTCCTCGTTTTCTCCATGAACAATAATTCCTATCGTTCAAAAAGACTTTTGCCGTATAAGTCAAGACTCGCTCATAACCCCCACCTACGCTAACGCTTAGAGGTGGGGGATTTCTCCGACTGAGTAAAAAAAATGCAGGATACGAGATTCCTGCAGATGTTAAGACTACGTTAAATAATCATTCCGATATTTATAAACACAAATTATTTCAAGCCAATTTCTTCTAAGCAAAAAGCCGGATCAATGCCTGAAAATACCACATACATCTAACTATCCGTGTTTATCTTTTGATATTTCCCGTTCATCATCACACCTTTCCCCCGATGTGCATGATTCCCATACCGCTGAAATATCATTTTATAATAGAAATGATCATAGTAAAACACGGCCCACGCTTTGCCGTTCCGGCCCCAAAGCGTCCCTTTAATTTCCATTCGTATATTTAACTCTGCTATGAATCTTCTGCCAATAATGGTTATAATTATCTAAATTATATCAACACTATAAAAAAAAGTAAAGTGCTTTCACCTTCCGCATCCGCTCCTGCTTTCCGCATATCCTCATTATTATTATCGGCTTTTTTTCTTATAATATTACCATAGTAAAAACCCACGGATTTTGTTAAAATCATAATTCGGATGATAATTTATAAATACTTAAAATACGGAGAAAAAAATGACATATAAAAAAGGTTCAATGATCTTTATCGCAGCTTTTGTACTTGCTCTTGGCATATCGGTTAATTCCGAGGCTTCGGAATTTGAAGATCCTGCTTTTTCCGAGGAAAACACTTCTCTTACCACTACCGAAGAAACAACAGATACCGCCATATCTACAGTAACAGAGGATCAAAATGATACGGCTCCTATCACTGCATCAGATGCGACAGCTCCCGTTTTAACCGTTAAGGAAAAAAACGGCGGACGCATCCTCCTTAACTGGGATGAAACCGAAGGCGTTGTCTCATACACTGTATACCGGGCCAAAGAAGACAGTGAAGACTTTAAAATAATCGATGAGGAATGGGATGATATCGAATATGAAGACAATCCTTCACTCGGAAAGATCTTCAGATATAAGGTTGAAGCCGTATATGAAGACGGAAGTACTTTATTAAGTAATGAAGTAACCGCCGAAAGCTATAAGCTTACGGTTTCCACTCCCTACGCTACCATGTATAAAGGAAAAAGCGTTACACCCCGGATCACCTTTAAAGGCGCGGGAAAAGTTTCCTTCGAATCCGATGATCCCTCGGTGGCAAAAGTAAGTTCCTCCGGTAAGATAACCGGGAAAAATTACGGTGAAGCCTTTATTACAGCCTCATATAAAAATACGTCTATCGATATAGAAGTTGCAGTTACTTCAATAACCATAGATGTTTCCAAATGGCAGGGAAATATAAACTGGAACAGTGTCAAAAAATGCAATGTCGGTGCTGCCATGCTTAAGTGCACACAAGGAACTTATTCAAAAGATATCACCTTCGAGAAAAACTATAAAGGAGCAAGAAAGGCCGGCATAAAAGTCGGTGTTTATTGCTTTTCCACAGCTAAATCCGTCAGCGGAGCAAAGGCTGAAGCCTATTATCTTCTTAAGGTACTTGGCAAACGCTCCCTTCAATATCCGGTTGTAATGGATTTTGAAAATAACTCCACCTTCTCCTCTACTTCCAAGGATGTAAGGACAAAGATGGTGCTTGAGTTTAAGAAAATAATAGAAAAAGCAGGCTATGATTTTGCTCTTTACACAAGCTCGGGATTCTTATACAGATACTTCAATGTTAATAAGTTCAGTAATGTTGATCTTTGGCTCGCAAGATATAACGGAGGTGGCACCTATCCCGAATACACTGGTCCCGGAAACATCATCATGTGGCAATGGGGCCCGGGAAAGATAGACGGCATTCCGGGAAATACCGACATGAACTACGACTACAACTGGCGTCATTAATACACCGATCCGGATCATACCCTTATCAAATCCTATAACCTGTGATATAAGACATAGTTATAACCATAAAACGACGGAGACCATCTCCGTCGTTTTTCGTATCTTTCCATGGGATCTGATATTCATTATTTCTCCATGATCATGGTCTTATCAGACTCTCAAGTGTTTCATATAGGTTGTCTGGTTCCACAGGCTTTGATAAATGGGCATTAAGTCCCGCCTGAAGACTTCTTTGAACGTCTTCATCAAAAGCATTTGCCGTAAGAGCGATTATCGGTATGAGGGTAGCATCTCCTCTTCCCGAGCTTCTTATCACCTTTGTTGCTTCAAGTCCGTCCATTTCAGGCATTCGCATATCCATAAGTATAGCATCATAATACCCTTCCGGATGTTCCATAAATTTATCGACCGCTATCTTTCCGTTCTCAGCATGATCGACTTCCATCTTCCTCATCTGAAGTACCATCTCCATTATCTGGGCATTGACTTCTATATCTTCCGCCAGAAGTATCCTTCGTCCCTCAAGATCCGCCTTATTTTTGGAATTCTTTGCTTTTATCGCAAAGGCCTGCTTAAACTGGTCCATGATGCTGTTAGCCCGCAGAGGCTTTATTATAAATGTATCAACTCCCGCCTCTGTTGCTTCATCCATTATATCTTCCCACTGATAGGAAGTAAGGATGATAATGGCAGAATCCGTTCCGGCTATGGCTCTTATCTGCTTTGTTGTCTCAAGTCCGTCCATATCGGGCATTTTCCAATCGATAAGCATAAGGTTATAGGCATCTCTTCTCGTATGCTTAAGCCTTACCATCTCTATAGCTTCCTGACCCGAATTGGCAATATCGGAAGCAACTCCGGCCTTTTCAAGCTCGACCTTCGCATACCGGGAAGCCACCGGATCGTCATCCACAATAAGAACATGCATCTTTTTGGGTACAACATCTCCAACCTCGTTAACATCCTTCTCGGAATCATCCAAAGTTACCGTTACATAGAAGGTTGTACCCTCATTTTTCTTACTTTCGACCTTAATCTCTCCGTTCATAATCTCCACGATGCTCTTGGTAATGGACATACCAAGGCCGGTACTTCCGTATTTGGTCTTTGTGGAAAGATCTTCTTGTGAGAACGGCTCAAACAGTTTGGGAATATAGTCTTCACTCATTCCTATTCCCGTGTCTTTCATAACGAAGCGGATAGTGGTCTTATTTTCATAATGAGCAACAAGCTCCGTCGTAAAACTTACTGTTCCTCCGGTCGGGGTAAACTTAACAGCATTACCCAGAATATTGATAAGCACCTGCTTAAGCTTCATGTCATCGCCCATGTAAAATTCATTTGTTTCAGACGATAATGAAGGTTTCCATTTAACTCCCTTTTCCCTGCATTGACCACCTATCATAATATCAATCTGTTCCAGTAAAACAGGAAGAGAAAATACTTCGTATCTGAGTGTCATTCCACCGGCTTCGATTCGCGACATGTCCAAAATGTCGTTTATTATGCCAAGCAGATGCTCTGCGGAGGAATCTATCTTCTCAAGATAGCCTCTTGTACTCTCAGGTATATTTTCTTCGCTTAGTGCAATCCTATCCA
>JAILKW010000317.1 GCA_024693455.1 Lachnospiraceae bacterium | reverse complement strand
GAGACCTGCGGAAGAAAAAAGATCTTTAACCTCTTCCGTAAGCATTGACTTATCGCCCAAACACATTGCTTCCACTATCCATGCTTCTTCCTTTGGAAGAGAACTTTCATAAAAACCGAAAAACGATCTCGAAAGTAAATTTAGATACTCTTTCCATGGTATTTTCGGAGCCGATAAAAGTTTAATATCCTCTCCTTCAATCTTACCTGCTATATTTAAGGACGCCAAATAAGAAGCCTCATCAAAGCCTCCGTCATTTTCTGCCCTATGTAATTTTTTTACTCTTCCGTATCCTTCTATAATACTGTCTTGTGAAACGATGTCTGAATCGACGTAGATATATATAGATTCACGGATCCGCCTGGATCCGTTTAAAGTAACTGAAGTAAGAGTATAAGAAATTTGATTGTTTTTCTGTTGTTTTGAGCTGACTCTTCCCCGGAAGTTAATTTTGCCTTTTGTGGCTAAATAGTCCCTTGTCTCATTAATTGAGGTGATCGCAAAATGAAGCCGAAACAATCCCGTAAAAAAGGACAATAATATTATTGCCGTAAGCAGGATCGCTTTACTTTTCTTTCTTTTGTATAACGATAGACATATGATCAAAAAAAGAAAAACCAAAGGCAGTATATGGCCTTTGATAGCAAAAACTTCCCCAAAGAGCAGCGCAAAAGAACAGATTAAAACCGGTCTTTTGCGCATTGTTCTCCTTTATCTGACAAGCCTGTAATCAGGCTCATAATATCCACCTTCTCCGCCTTGTCCCAAAACCCTGGCATTTTCTCCTGTCCCGACAAACAGCTGAACTTTCTTAATACCGTCAAGTTCGCAGAGAGAATTTACTATGGAATAAAGTATAAGATTTTCCGACAAAGACACCTTTTCCGAAAGAAGTGTCTCATCCAGATCAACATAACATACGCCGTCTTTGGTTGAAATGGAAAGTATCTTAACGTCCTTCGGAAGAGTCGGCATAGCATCCTTTGTCTCCGGAGTTTCCGAAAGATATTTTATAACTACCTGTTCTATTGGAACATTTCCGTTATAATGAACCACTCGTTCTTCACGCACCAAAGCCCCCGCATCGGAAGTTGCATAGTAAAGAACAAGATTGGCCTCTTCCACTTCACCCTGCTCTGTTCCAAAATCATCCACAAAGGAATCTGCATTCATGACTCCGATCACATTCCCGTCGAAATCCGTAAGAGGCTCACCCATAACGAGAAAGGCCACACTTTCAACTCCCTTAATCTGAACCAAAGTCTTAACAACAGCCGCACGCAATAAAGCCTCTCTCACAGGACTCAGGCCCAAATAATCTATACTGAATGACAGTTTTAGTTTGCCGTTATATACAGATGACGCTTTCACATCAATATCCTCCGGAATCGGACAAGATCTGTCACTGTCCTCAATTTTGGTGGATAACACCTCAAGCAACTCCGAAACACATTTATCTGTATCTTTATTATGAAGTTTATAACTTTTTTTAACAAGCATTGTCTGAAGCTGATTAAGATAATATACATAAATCCCGTCTTTATCAGCTTTTTCCTGTTCTTTACATCCACAAAGAGATGCAAAAACAAGAGTAATTACGAGCAAAATACTCAGTGATTTTTTCATACCTGCTCCTTGATAAAGTTAAGTGGTACTCTTACATCGAAGGTCGTACCTTCACCAACTACCGAATAAACACTTATCTGTCCATGATGCATGTCAATAGCATTCTTGGTAATAGCAAGTCCGAGACCGGTTCCACCAATTTGTCTTGAATGAGACTTGTCAACACGGTAGAATCTTTCAAATATCCTGTTGATGGAATCCTCCGGAATACCCATTCCGGAATCTTCCACTCTAATATAACAATATTGATGATCACTGTTCAGCGACACATGGACATACCCTCCGGGATTATTGTATTTGATCCCGTTTTCAATGAGATTTGAAATGGCCAGAGAAAACTTAACCTCATCAATCTCAACCGTAACAGGTCTAAAGCTTTCTATCACAAGTTCTACCTGTTGTTTTTCGGCTATAGGGCGAAGACGCTTAAGTATTATCTCAATAAGCTCATTCAGATTAACCTGGGAAATATTCAGATCCACACCACTCTTATCCAGTTTTACAAGAGTAAGAAGATCGTTTATCGTAGTGGTCTCCCTGTCAATCTCGGCCGTTATATCCTCCATAAATTCCTTATATAACTCGACCGGAGCTTCTCCCATCGCGTTTAAAGAATCCGCCAGAACCTTCATGGATGTAAGAGGAGTCTTAAGCTCATGAGAAACGTTGGAAACAAATTCCTGTCTGGAATCATCTATTTCCTTCATCTTACCGATTATAAGATTAAATCTGTAGATTATCTCCTCTGTTTCTGTAAATCCTCGCCTCTCTTCTATCATCGTTACATTTTCGGCATCTATTCCTTCCAATGAATCTGAAAGTTCGTTTATAGGTTTTACCATTAGACCTGATCCTATGAGAGCTGCAGCAACTACCGCAACTACAAGAACTATCAGGGAATATATGGCCAGATCTTCAAAAAAACGAATATTTTGATTGAGATATTCCGAGGACTTTGTTATCAAAAGAACGCCTTCAACGGTATCGGTATCAGTGTCTACTATAGGTACCGTGATAATAAGACATCTCGAGTCTCTGTCGTAATAGGTTTGACGCTTCCCTCTCATGGAAGAAATAACATTTCCCCAAACCATTGTACGGTCATTGTAAATATTATAAGTATCCTTCACAACTCTAAGTGACGAATTAATGACCATAATTCGCCCCGAATAGATATTGCCAAGGGCTAAAAACTGTGTATTAATGGATGTGTCTGATGGATTGGAAAGATAGCCGCTGGTAATGATCTGATCACATAGAAGCTGTGCTTCCGAAGTGATCGAAACAACATCATTATTTACCGTGCGTCTCTCATAGAAGTGAAAAAAAACACCTATACAAATGCTCCCCGGAATGATCCCTATAAGAATAACATACATAAAGATCTTCCAGCGGAGCTTATGAAAAAAAGACATTTTAAAAGAAAGTTTGTCCATAACTATTCTAACCTATTTCTGGTAGTAATATCCGCTTCCCCATTTTGTATGGACATAGCGGGGCTCACTGGGGTTGGGCTCTATTTTTTCTCTTAATCTTCTGATATGAACATCTACGGTACGAGCATCTCCCGGATAATCGGACCCCCAGATTTCGGAAAGCAAAAGATCTCTGCTGTAAACCTTCCCCGGATTATTAACAAAAAGCTGCATCATATCAAACTCTTTTGTTGTAAGATTGATCTCATCCCCAAGTATGGAAAATCTACGAGCATCAAGATCAAGAGTTATATCGCCGCTGTTTATTACCGAGCTGACAGACTCTTTATTTCTGGAGCCTGAGCTACGCCTCATAATGGCTTTTATCCTGGCTTTAACTTCAAGAATATTGAATGGTTTAACGATATAATCGTCCGCACCATACTCAAGCCCCAATATCTTATCCATATCCTCACCTTTGGCAGTGAGCATAACGATAGGTACATTGGAAAAATCCCTGATCCTCTGACAAACCTCAAAGCCATCAAGCTTGGGAAGCATAACGTCAAGAAGTATGATATCGTACTCATTAGCCGTTGCCATATCAAGCGCTTCCTGACCATCATAAGCACAGTCTACATCCATTCCGTCCTGCTCAAGCGAAAATCGGATCCCCTTTACTATTAACTTTTCGTCGTCTACAACCAAAACCCTCGCCATAATCTAACCAGCCCCTAAATACAAATTATATTTGATACCTTATTATATATAGCTTCACCTATTCCACTCACTTTTTTAAGGTCGTCTTTTAATTTAAATCCCCCATGTTCCTGTCGGTAAATAATGATCGCCCCGGCCTTTGACTCTCCTATACCGGGAAGAGTCATAAGCGCAGCCTTATCTGCGGTATTTATATTTACTAAATCATCTGCTCCCTGACCTGTCCCTTCTGCAGCCCGATTGACTTCCTTTTTGGTAAGAACCGTTATCTGCTGCGTGTCTGAAAGGATATCTGCCTGGTTTAAAGCTGCTTTATCGGCATTCTTTTTCAATCCGCCGGCCGCTTCTATTGCATGAAAAACACGGGCTCCCTTAGGTAATTCAAAAACACCGGGGCTTTTAACCGCCCCATCAACCTGAACAAAGATCGAAGATAAATCCTCTTGCTCTTCTTTAGGCTCCTCCGAACCTGCATTACTTTCTATTATTACATCTGTTTTGGATGATAGATAAGATTGTTTTTCGCATCCGGAGAAAATGAGTGTCAGTTGAATCAGTATATATACTGTAAGAAATCTGATTTTATTCATATCCGTCTCCTCAAGTATGAAAACGGATAATCTACAACAACCCAATTTTATTTTAAACAAATATACTTGTTATTGCAAGGACATATCATGCAAAAAACAATTCAAAAACAAAATGTTTATGATAACAGGATTCACACTGTGTTCATCAAACGGTTATCTCTTGCAAAACCGAATCCAAAATCTTTTCCATATGGTCAAATTCGTCCTTACCTGAAATAAGAGGGGGAAGCATACGGATAACATTACCTCCCGCTGAAAGAAGGATAAGTCCTTTGGAAAGTGCATTGCTTACTATACCGCCTACAGGCACCGAAGCATCCAGCTGCAGCCCCTGCATATATCCCCTTCCTCTTCTTTCTTGTATGAAATCATACTTATCTACGAAACCTTCAAGTATCTTCTCAAGATAAGGAGCATTCTCATTTACATTTTCGATAAGATTCCTGTTTTTAATAATTGAAACAGATGCCGAAACAGCTGCGCAGGCAATGGGATTACCGCCATACGTGGTTCCATGATCTCCCGGTTCAAGAGAATTGGCTGCCACATTATCGTTAACAACAAATGCACCAACCGGAATACCTCCTCCGAGCGCCTTTGCCGTACATAAAACATCGGGCTTAATACCGTATTGCATATAGGTGTACATGCTTCCACAGCGTCCCATACCGCATTGAACTTCGTCAAGTATCAAAAGCATATCTTTTTCATCACAAAGTTTCCTAAGTCCGACAAGGAAATCCTTCTCGGCCGGTCTGATACCGCCCTCTCCCTGAACTGTCTCAACTATAATTGCGCATGTGTTATCTTTTACCAATGCTTTGAAACTTTCCAGATCATTATAAGTCCCAAATCGTACTCCATCCATCAGTGGATAAAAAGGCTCTCTGTAGTGATCATTGCCGGTTACCGCAACCGCTCCCACAGTCCTTCCGTGAAAACTGTTCTGTGCAGCAATTATTTCACAGCCTGCATGTCCTTTCTTTTTATAGGCGTATTTTTTGGCAGTCTTAATAGCGCCCTCTATAGTTTCCGCTCCACTGTTTGTAAAAAAAACTTTATCAAGTCCGCTTGCTTCTTTTACCGCTGCCGCCGCATCCGCAAGTGCTGTGTGATAATATAAATTTGAAGTATGAAAAAGTTTTTTCACCTGAGCAGTAACAGCATCTTCAAACTCCTTATCTCCGTATCCAAATGCCATGACTCCGATTCCGGACCCAAAATCGAGATACTCTTTTCCGTTTACGTCAAATAGACTTGTTCTCTTTCCATAATCAAAAACCACGGGAAATCTATTGTAAATATGCAGCAAACTTTCATCT
>JAILKW010000315.1 GCA_024693455.1 Lachnospiraceae bacterium | reverse complement strand
CCTTATTCGGATCTATCGGTCCGAAACATCCGACTCCCAGAGCTTTGATCTCCTTATCCTTAAAATAATCTATGATCTGCGGCATTGTTTCATCCGGAGTAGTCGTGGGTATGGAAACCTGCTCCAATATCTTCCCATTTTCATCTCCGATTGCGCAGACCATCTTTGTCCCGCCTGCTTCAAGCGCTCCGTACAGCATTCTGTTACCTCCTCCGATTGTGTTTTTAACTAAACTAAAGATAACCCTTTTTCACCGGCTTCGTCAATGGTGACAAAAAGAACCGTCCCCTTTGTCACAACATTATGTAAACATAACGTATTTTATACACTTGGATTACTGCTTTTTGGGTGTCAAAGATAGGATTACCATATCCCTCCGGCTATATAGACAGATTTGCTAACCAAATCCCTATATGATAAGATTTTCTCTGTATCAAGCTTGTTATTTGATCATATGAGGATGAAGCGATAATGGAAAACAGTGAACTTATCAAAAAATATACAAAGGACATTTAAGGGTCATGATCCTCTCTTCAATAACCACCATGGCCTGCGTAATAATCGATTCGATCATCACCGGGCGCTTTTTGGGAACCGATGCCGTTGCCGCCACAGGACTGGTAAGCCCTGTCATTATGCTGATCACCTTGCTCTGTAACCTTTTGGGTCCCGGATTGGGTATATTGTGTACCCGATATATAGGTATGGCCGATAAAGAACGTGTAAACCAGGTTTTCGGAATTGTGACCATAACGGCATTTATACTTGGACTGCTTGCTTCGCTGGTTTTGTTTTTTACTGCAGGCCCACTTTCTTCTTTGCTTTCCGCCGAGCTTAAAAATCCCGCTATAACTGATATGACATCCGATTATCTTACCGGATTTTCCTTTGGTATCATTTTTTTGTCTTTGTCCTGCTGTATCTCTCAGGTCATGATGGTCGATAACGATATGAACCGTTCGCTGTTGTCTACAGTGACAACACTTATTGTAGACGTGATCCTGGATCTTTTAAATGCTCTTGTTTTTCATGGCGGTATGATTGGGATGGCTCTTGCTACAACCATTAGTTCCGTCTTCGGATTTTTAGTGATCTTCTTACATTTTTTCAAAAAAGACCGGATACTTCACTTTACATGTAAAGGCCTGAAACTGACTGACCTTAAAGAAGCTATCATGTTGGGATTATCCGGAAGCATATCTCAGTTATGCGGAGTGATAAGAGGCTTTGTTTTTAATTTCATACTGGCAGCCTCTCAGGCTGAAGCTGTTGCAGCCTTTGCAGTTGCAAACAGTGCCAATTATGTGATCTTATCTGTCATTATATCAGTTCTGGTTACTACAGACACCTTAACAAGCATGTTTTATGGCGAAGAAGACAGAAACTCTCTTTACAGGGTAATGGATATTGCCATGAAAAAAACGATAAAAATGACGCTGATCCTCTCTCTTATATATCTGATATTTACGGGACCTGTCACCCGGATCTTTCTTACGAAAGATGCACTTGCCACGAGTGCCCTGGCAACAGACTTTCTGCGTATTCTCACTGTACAATTCATGATCATGTCACTTACTTTCCCGGTGATCGGCGGATTTATGGGGGTAGGACGGTCAGATCTCGGAAACCTGGCAGCAGTACTGCGCGAGGGAATATATCCTATCGTATGTGTGGCCTTACTTGGAATGGCATTTAAAATTCCCGGCTTTGAAGCAGGTTTGGTGCTTACGGGAGTTTTATCTCTTTTTACAACGTTTTTGTTACCGGCATTGAGCAACAAAAAATCCCGCGCTGTGCCGGGGATCTTCTGGTGCTTCCTGAAGAATTCAATATAGATCCCGATAATATTGTGGAAGCTGTTATACATACTATGAATGATGTAGTGGAAGTATCCGAAAAAATAAGGCTGTATTGTATCAGAAAGGATGCCGAAAAAAATACTGCATTGTTTTTTCCCTGTTCATTGAGGAAATGGCTGGAAATACGGTTATGCATGGTTTTAAGGACATATAAGGATGATCGTAGGAATGGCCGAAGATATCCGTTATGTTCCCGCATTGGAGCTTAATAATCTGATCGTGCATATATCAGATACTAAGAAGCAATAAATCGCCGCAGCAATTTATCAACCTTTTTGAGACGGATTTTCTTCCGATCGATTTGATTGTATCAAACACACCAGTCCCAGCATGATTCCCATAATAGAAACAATACATGCCTTATTGGTAAACCAATAATGAACCGTCGAATGATTTAAGGCAAAAACATACCACACAGCAGGAACAATTCCGATCAGAAAAAACGGAAATAGAAGCTTTACGGTATACTCTTTCGTTTTCTTATTTATCTTAATACATTTAAAGATAAAATACCCTATAACAAAGATCACCAATATTGTGACAGGAGTTTTAAAAAAAGTCTTATAATTCAAGATTTCACAGCCATATATACTGTATGTTTCCGATCCATACGGAGATATGTTGGATGTACGCTCTCTCACAGCATTTAAGCCATCTTCTATTATGTTTTCTTTTGTGATGATACCGGCTAATATCCACTTAGATACCCACATCCCTGCGTACCCTATGCACCAAAGCAGGCCATTTTTTATAGTGTCACGAAGCTTTGATCCCGCGGGATCGTAAGCAGATAATAAGAGATAAAACAACATCGGGATCCCAAATGTGGAAACAGGATATGTCAGATAATCAAAAAAAGCAGTCATTATGCCGCAATAAAGAAAAATAACCTGTGCCTGCCTCTTTCTTTTTTCATTGTTGTCCGAAAGCAATAATGCAAGGCATCTGAAATTGAAAATATAAAAACATGTTGAAAACTGAAAACACTTGGCCATCGCAGCAGGCATAAGCATCATATATGATAATAAATACGGCACTACTGCTAATTTATATCCTTTCTTAAAAAGCAGTACACAGATAAGGATAGTCAATGCAATCTGAAGGATGCCGTTTAGAATCCTGATCTCCTTATATTCCATGAAGATTAATAAGGGTTTTAAGATAACAAGATAGCCATGCCAATATCGAGGGTAATCTACTACACTGTCAAAGGGTTTTCCTTTAACATAATGCTCAACTATGGTTTCAGCAGGATAATACTCTGTCATATCCCCCCTTGAAACATCGGCCCATTGTAAAAACCGGTCAATGTTATATTTATAGACTTTGTAAGTCTTGGGAGAAAGAGTTCTTATAAAGCATTCTTCCTCAAGACGTTTTTAAATCTTTTACTACAGCGATGCTGAAGGGAGTTTTTTCAGAAAACCCCTGCATCCTCTTCTACTGCTTCCGATCATAGCTATATTGATAATTGATCTGACAGCCCTGATCATAAAACGTAAATAGTTTTCAAAAAAACATTTTTACACCTTTATCATCTATTTGGCAGCCGCCATAATCTCCACAACGATACATTCATTTATCTTTGCCATCATGGTGATAAATATCGCAACATGGATCTCCACTGTTGCCATGTATGTGCTTATCATTTCAAACCAGATCGAACAATATATGAAACAGCAGGCCGCAATTGCCAGCCAGAATGCAAATATTCTGATATTACAGATGCGTTCTTCCTTCAATCTTTCATAAAGCATCCTCCCGCATACAGATTGGCGATCTGGGACGGAAGCATTATCCAGCTCTTTGTCACTGTACTCCCTCGTATCGGGAGCTTTCAATCCTTTTCTGTACACCTTGCCCATCCTTTAATAATTCCCTGTCTTCAGCTTCCTTATCGGTCTTTACTGTATTTTCATATATTTTTACAAAATCTATCATCTTTTCACCCTTATCAGCTGCTTATGAATATATCCATTGCCTCATTCTTTTATTGTTTTAAATGTCATTTCCTCTGTATTTGATACAAAGCAACGTAATATCATCAGCCTGATCAGCATCTTTGCTGAAAGCAGATATATCTTCTCTTACAAAACGGCATATTTTTTCGCAGTATTCATCAGGACCGGTCATTTGATTTTCAGAATCACACTGAGTCAGAGCCTTTTTTAATCTTTCTTCACCATATATGGCCAAATTGATATCAAATGCTTCCGTTACCCCGTCTGTATAGAGAAACAGTGTGTCATTCGGTAATAATTGAAATTTTTGATTTTGATATTCTACGTCCGGCATGCTGCCTACAATAAGGTCCCTGTTTTTCCTTAATTTTGAAACCCTGCCATTCCTTATCAGATAGGGGCAGGTATGTCCGGCGTGAACAAAATTGACCATTCCTGTATCCAGCTGCAAAAAACCTATCCATACTGTTACAAACATTCCTGCTTCATTATTCTTTACCAGTTCATCATTGGTCCGCTCCATTACTTTATCAACTTCCAATCCGCTGGCAGCCAAAGTTTTTATAACGCTCATTGCCTTCATCATAAAAAGAGCGGCGGGAATACCTTTATCGGAAACATCGGCTATGACAAAAGCCAGCCGGTTTTCGGAGATCATATAATAATCATAAAAGTCACCTCCGACTTTTTTTGCAGTATCCATCATTGCAAAAAGACTGATCTCTTTTCTGTTGGGGAAAGGGGGAAAAACATTGGGAAGAGATGTGCTCTGGATCACACGCGCAGTTTCAAGCTCCATGTCAATTCTTCGAGTTGCTTCTTCTATCATCTGATTTAGTCTTTCAACAGTCCGGTTTATCCCCGTTGACAGCTCTTCAAACTCAAGGGAACTGCTCTCAGTAACCCTTTCTGTCAGGTCGCCTTCAGTTATCTTTGCAAGCGAATCATTGGTATTCAGAATAGGCTTTACAATGCCTGTATCCAACTTCCCGGACAAGGCTGCAAAAGTACTTATAAGCAGGATTACAATGATGATAAAACTGATGATTATATATCTGAGAACCGTTTTCATCGTTTCTTTTACCGGATAACTTCCTAAAATGTAATATCCGTCTTTAAGTGTTACGACCAGAAAACAAGTGCTTCCATCCATATTTGCAGTTGATCTTTTATATTCACCCTCATTTTCAGGTAGTATGTCAGTATTATCTAAAGTCATTCCATTATATTCATTTTCGCTGCTGCCGATACATTCAAAATCGCCGTTTAATACAGCCATGTATCCTATAAAGCCAATACGTCTGTGACGGACTTCTTCTGCCAGTGATTCTTCTTTCCATTGTTTATATTTTTCTTCACTTATACCGAGTTGAAAGAAACCTTCTCCATTCGCAAAGGCCATTCCGGCATATTTCATCACCTTGGATCTGTCCGATGAAGTGATTTGAAAGTCCTGTTCATAATAATCGGTACCTTTTAAAAGACATAAGAATTTAGAAGACTGTTTTCCTAAGCTCATATCATATCCGATATTTTCAGGCTCACTTGAATAAATGTTGATACCATTTGAGTCATAAATATTGATCTCTGTTACAATTTCAGAATTCAACTTTACCATATCCCGAAGCCAAAGATTGATTATATCGTCATTAAGGATATCTTTCATGGTATATATATTATTTTCCAAACGCTTGCAGTAAGCTGCTGTATAGTCCTTTAACTGTGTTTTAAGAAACTCTTCATCCATCGTTTTGACAACATCTTTGATGTTTGCTTCTATCAATTCCATGGATTCCTGTCTTGTATCGATTAATTGACCTGCCACGGCAATTAGGGAACTTGACAATAATACAATAAGAAACACTCTGAACAGATAGCTTCTTATAATATTACTTATTCGTTTTTTAGGGATTTTACTGTTCATTTTATCTGATCACCTCAATGCCGTATTCTGTAAAGCCAAAAACCGCTATGTTTCTGCAATCATTTACTGACTGCAACGTTTTTTAACCGGCAATCTCTCTTTAATCTTCCGGATTTTAATAAAGACATTAATCTCATTATAATCTATATTATTAAAATATCAAAAGCATCAATGGAGCTTTCCGGAATGTCAAAAACGCGGCCGCCATGGAAACAAATTCATTTTGGGACAGATTTCTTCTTTGACCGGTAATACTTTATGGATAGACAAAATCAAAGCACCCCGACCGGGGTGCTTTGGTTTTATTTTAAGTCTGACCTGCGGGAATTTCCCGCAGGTTTTAGCATTCTGTCTTTAGTCTAATGTAAAGTGTCTTTTCATTTCCGCAATTACTTCCTCGTGGGTCATTGACTCACCGGTACTGATCCTGGTGTATTTGTTCTTTCTGGAGAATAAGCCGGTGCCGCCCAATCCTAAAGAAAGATCAAC
>JAILKW010000172.1 GCA_024693455.1 Lachnospiraceae bacterium | reverse complement strand
TTTTGATAAAGCAAAAGGTTAAACAAATATTTATACAATATGAAAAGCTGCGCGTGGCGCAGCTTTTTATTATCATTAAGGAAAGACTATATTCTAAGTAGGACTTTCAACCATATTTCTTACCGAGGTAAGAGCTTTTGTAACTGAAGGTATCAAAAGGATTACCACTGTAGCTAACATTTCGGGAACAATATATGTTGCGTTATAACCTAATGTGTAGATCATAGGATTCATATTTTCAGGTGCATATGAAGCAAAGAATACATATCCTGATATTACATGACAGATATATCTTCCTATAACGCCTACAATATATCCCGGAATGATACCATGTTTTTTGTTGGCAAAAACTCCGGAAAGTCCGAGAGCACCAAAGGCTAAAGGATAATCAAGCAGAACCTGAACCGGATGATAAATGTATGGACCGGTGATAAGCTGGAGCATACCGTATGCAATACCGGTAATAATACCAACTTTTGTTCCGAATACATAGCCTATAAGGCAGATGAAAAACATGGAAAACAAGGTGATCGATCCGCCGAAGGGGAGAGCAGTAAACTTAATAAAAGATGTTATTGTAGCTAATGCAATAGCCGCTGCACAAAATGAAAGTTCTTTGGCTGAGATCTTTTGAGAGTTATCTTTTTTCAGGAAAAGAATAACCGCAAAAATAGCTACCATGATTATCGCTAAAGCGATATAACCGGGAGTCGTGAGGACATACTCATAATTTTCCTCCGACCAGTTTAAGAAAAATGACATAAAAAAACCTCCTTTGGTATATACAGCCGGGAGGATAACATCAAAATTATAAGCTTCCTTACGCCGGTATTAACCGGATCAAGTAGGAGGGTATAATCTCAGCCTTAAGAGGCACCCCTAGCTGCTTCATTCTTACTTGTCATAATCTATCACTTTATTTTTTTTATGTCAAGTGGTAATCTATAATTGTTATCCATAATGGATGAAAAACAGAGGAGGTATAATATGTGGTCTATTTCTAATCTAAAAGAAAGAGGCAGAAATGCAATCAATTTAAACTACTGGAAATGTGTTTTGGTAGGTATCATTCTTTCTGCTATTGCTTCGGGAGGTTTCAGCTCGAGTGGAAGCAGTATTATTTACGGAGTATATGGAGGAGCTATAGGTGAAGAGGCGATGAACGAATTCTTCTATAATATAGATCCTATTGTTATCGGGACTATAGTTTCATTTGTAGTTCTTATTTCATTTATAGTAATGATTTTTGTGTTCCTTGTCAGGATCATTTTTTTCAATCCGCTTGAAGTTGGAGCAAGAAGATTTTTTTCATTTAATCAGCAAAAGCCGGCAGATATAAAAGAGTTGGCATTTGCCTTTGACAATAGTTTTAAAAATGTCGTTAAGATAATGTTTTTCAGGGATCTTTATATATTTTTATGGTCATTGCTCTTTGTGATCCCGGGAATAGTAAAAAGTTATGAATACAGAATGGTTCCCTATATTTTATCAGAGAATCCCGAACTTGATAAAGAAAAGGCTTTTGCAATAAGCAAGCAGTTGATGGATGGAGAAAAATGGAAGGCATTTCTTCTTGATCTGTCATTTATAGGCTGGTGGATATTATCTGCTTTTACCGGAGGGATCCTTGCGATTTTCTATGTTCAGCCTTATTACGAAGCAACTTCAGCGACTCTTTTCGAGGCTCTTAAGTATATTAAATTTGGGCAAGGGGCCTCTTCAAATGGGGAAGAAATGCCTGAGTAAATAGTGGAAATTATGATTTTGGATAAATCACATTTCGTTACTGTAGGTTGTCCTGAAAGGGGGTATTTAAAATGGGACTGTTTGGAAACAAAAAAGAAGAGATCTCAAAAAATATGATAGGTTTATTTTTTGAGGATATAAACTTTGCCGCAGATGGGGGCTTATATGCGGAGATGATCGAAAATCGATCCTTTGAGGCAAGAGATGCCTACGGAAATCCCGGTAATTTTTATGCTGTGGAGGATCTTTGCTATGCGTGGAGTCCGGTTAGCACATCATATAAGATGCCGGATATGAAGGTCGTTACCGGAACACCTCTTTATATGACCAATCCTCATTATCTTAGGTTTACGGCAACAGAGAAGGGACAGGGTTTTGCCAATAAAGCTTATGATGGTATTTACGCAAAATCGGGAGAGGTCTTAAATCTTAAGTTCTATGCCAGAGCAGTAAAGTATAACGGAGGATTTAGGGTATCTATTACAAAAGACGGTAAGGAATACAGCAGTGCAGATCTTGATTGTAAAGCTGTTATTCCCTTTATGCCATTTTCTGATACTACTGTGGATTTTAAATCGGGCAATGATGATTGGGACGCAAAGATCCAAAACATTAAGGACATGGATAAGACCGGACTGGCCAAGGCCTCTTCATGGATCAAATATGAAACCAAACTAAAGGTAAGTTAAGACATCGAAGGTGCAAGTTTTGTTATTTTTCTTACCGATGAAGGAGTTGTTGATTTTGATTTCATTTCTCTGATACCCGAAAGCGCTGTAAAGGGTGTTTTCAGAAAAGATCTTTTTGAGGCATTAAATGATATTCATCCCGGATTTATCCGTTTTCCGGGAGGCTGTATAGTCGAAGGAATAAGTCTTGATAACAGATATCAGTGGAAAACTACTGTTGATATTCCGGAAAAGCGTAAATACATACCTAATCTTTGGGCATTTGATGACGACAGGGAGAAGGAACTTAATGCACAGCGGCCGGATTCGCATTACGGCCAAAGCTTTGGATTGGGATTCTACGAGTATTTCCTTCTTTGTGAGATGCTTGGTGCCAAGCCTCTTCCGGTTCTTTCTATGGGCGTGGCATGTCAGTTCAGATCAACGGAAATGTATGATATAGACAGTCCGGAGTTTGAAGAATTTGTTCAGGATGCACTTGATCTCATTGAATTTGCCAACGGGCCTGTTGATTCAAAATGGGGCTCCCTTCGTGCAAAGATGGGACATCCGGATAGCTTTAATATGGATATGATAGCTATCGGAAATGAACAGTGGGAGACTGAAACAGTACAGCTGTTTAAGCGCAATGACAGATTTGAAAAAGCCATTCATGAAAAGTATCCCGGCTTTAAACTTCTGGGAACCGCAGGTCCGATAGTGGATACTGATATTACACCCCAGGCCTGGGATTATTACAGAAAAGGCTTTGAAAGGAATAAAGATTTTTGTTATGCGGTTGATGAACATTATTATAAGAGTCCGCAGTGGATGTATGATAATGTTGCCTTATATGATGATTATCCCAGAGATGTTGCAGTCTTTGCCGGTGAATACGCTTCTCATACTACGGACAGGAGCAACTCGGTGGAGGCAGCGCTTTCAGAAGCCGCTCTTATGACAGGTTTTGAAAATAATGCGGGAGTTGTTAAACTTGCTTCCTATGCACCGCTCTTTAACAGGATAGGACACAGCCAGTGGAAGCCGGATATGATCTGGTTTGATGCCAAAGATGTATATCTTACACCGAGCTACTATGTTCAGAAGATGTTTGCATGCAATCTTGGAAGTCATTCACTGACACTTACAGATGAGGCGATCGAACTTCGTAAAAAGGGCATATATATTTGTGCATCACAGTATGAAGACGGAAGGATCATAATAAAAGCTGTTAATACCACAAAAGAAGAATTTGAACTTGATCTTTCAGGTATGAATTCGGACAAGGCAACTATTGAGACTATGGTTAGTGCGGGTGTTGCAGAGGATGATCTTCCCGAACCGGTTTCGGTTAGCATAAGCAGTATTTTGGTTAGTGCCAATGCAAAGCTTTTACCGGAAAGTTTTTCAGTAATAACGGGAGAGAACTGATAAATGTCTGAAATGTATTCAAGGACAGAACTTCTTATCGGTAAAGAAGGATTGAAAAAGCTTGCTGCTTCAAGAGTGGCTGTTTTCGGAGTCGGAGGAGTAGGAGGCTATGTTTGCGAAGCTTTGATAAGAAGTGGGATAGGTGCTTTTGAACTGATAGATAAGGATAAGGTATCCTTGTCCAATCTTAATCGTCAGATCATAGCTTTGCATTCCACGATCGGAAGATCAAAGACTGAGGTTATGAAAGAGAGGATGCTCTCTATAAATCCGAATGCAGACATATTGATAAGAAACTGTTTCTTCTTGCCGGAGAACTCGGATGAATTTGATTTCAAGGCTTATGATTATGTAGTGGATGCGGTAGATACTGTTACGGCAAAGCTTGAGATAATAATGCGATCAAAGGAGGCAAACATACCTGTTATCAGCGCTATGGGAGCGGGTAATAAATTAGATCCCACCGCGTTTAAAGTAGCAGATATTTATTCAACCAGGGTGTGTCCTTTGGCAAGGGTTATGAGAAAAGAGCTGAAAAGACGTGGTGTAGATTCGCTTAAGGTAGTTTATTCCGAAGAAGAGCCGGTAAAGACCGGTACACAAACGCCGGGCAGCATGGCTTTTACACCGGCTGCTGCAGGGCTTGCCATAGCTTCTGAGGTAGTAAAAGACATTATTGGATAGTAAACCTAAATCCGGATATAGAACAAAAAAACAGCTTTGGGAACGAGTTCCCAAGGCTGTTTTTATGATCTTTAAAGATTATATTTTTCTTTTTGCACTTCTGCGTATTTCATTGCACGGACCTTAAGAGGAAGGCCGAAGAGTGTAATGAAGCCTTCTGCATCATGATGGTCATAAAGATCTCCGGTAGTAAAGCTTGCAAGAGATTCACTGTAAAGTGAGAAGGGAGAAGTAGTACCGGCTTTAATGATATTGCCCTTGTAAAGCTTGAACTTAACTTCACCTGTAACATATTCCTGAGTTTTTTCAACAAAAGCCTGAACAGCTTCACGAAGAGGAGTAAACCATTTTCCTTCATATACGATCTGAGCCATGAGATTGCCCATATCCTTCTTTGTATCCATGGTAGCACGATCAAGTACGAGTTCTTCAAGTTGAGCATGAGCTTCCATAAGAATGGTTCCACCGGGTGTCTCATAAACACCTCTGCTCTTCATACCTACAACACGGTTTTCAACGATATCGACAATACCGATTCCGTGCTTACCGCCGAGACGGTTAAGTTCTCTGATAATATCGGATACCTTCATCTGCTTTCCGTTTACTGAAGTAGGCACGCCTTTTTCAAAGGTCATGGTAACGTATTCACCTTCTTCAGGTGCTTTCTCGGGTGATACTCCGAGAACAAGGAGATGATCGTAGTTAGGTTCATTTGCAGGATCTTCAAGCTCAAGACCTTCATGAGAGATATGCCATAAATTTCTGTCACGGCTGTAGCTTTGATCTGCAGAGAAAGGAAGATCAATACCATGAGCCCTGCAGTATTCGATTTCGGACTCACGGGAATCCATTGTCCATTTGTCGTCACGCCATGCTGCAATAATTTTTATGTCAGGAGCAAGGGCTTTGATACCAAGTTCAAAACGGATCTGGTCGTTACCCTTTCCGGTTGCTCCGTGGCAGATAGCAGTGGCGCCTTCTTTACGTGCTATCTCAACAAGGCGCTTTGCAATACCGGGTCTTGCCATGGAAGTTCCGAGAAGATATTTGTTTTCGTATACTGCTCCGGCCTGAACACAGGGAACAATGTACTCATCACAGAATTCATCAGTGATATCTTCTATGTAAAGCTTTGACGCTCCGGAAAGCTTGGCACGCTCTTCAAGTCCGTCAAGCTCTTCCTCCTGTCCGCAGTCGATACAGCAGCAGATAACCTCATAGTCGTAGTTTTCTTTCAGCCAGGGTATGATAGCAGTTGTATCAAGTCCGCCTGAATAAGCCAATATAACTTTTTCGCTCATTATGATACTTCCTTTCTTATTAAAAAATATTTCCGTAAAAGAATAACTTATTTCGATGTTTTTAGCAAGGGCAAAATGATGATAAAATATACATAATTTTATGAATAAATATACATAATAATTAAAAATATGTTGATTTTAAATCTTTTTAGTTGTATTATTATCCAATATTTATATGAAACATGATTATATGTGATGACAGTGATCTTAATAAAAAAAGAATATTGGTACTATGTCTCAATAATACAATCGGTAAATATGGATATACTTCTTGTTTTTAAATGAAAAAAACATATAATTATAGGGATAAAAGTTTTACAGATGGAGGAAATATGATTAAGGTAGGAATAATCGGCGCAACGGGATATGCGGGAGCAGAGATAGTCAGGATACTTATGCGACATCCCGAAGCTAAGATATGTTGGTTTGGTTCAAAAAGCTATGTTGATAAGAGGTTTGCCGATGTTTATCGTAATTTTTTCAATATAGTTGAAGATGTTTGTCTGGATGACAATATTGAAAAGATGGCAGAAGAGGTGGATGTGATCTTCACGGCTACTCCCCAGGGATATTTAGGCGGGATCCTTACAAAAGAGATACTTTCCAAAGTGAAGGTAATAGATCTTTCGGCAGATTACAGGATCAAAGATGTTTCCGTATATGAAAAATGGTATGGGATCAAACATGGAAGTCCCGAACTTATAGAAGAGTCTGTTTACGGACTTTGTGAGGTAAACAGAGAGGATATAAGAAATGCTGTTTTGCTTGCCAATCCGGGATGCTTTACCACCACATCCATTCTTACGGCTTATCCGCTTGTGAAAGAGGGACTTATTGATCCCGACACACTTATCATAGATGCAAAAAGCGGAACCAGCGGAGCCGGTCGAGGAGCCAAGACTCCCAATCTTTTCTGTGAAGTTAATGAGTCCATGAAACCTTACGGCGTTACTACTCACAGGCATACTCCTGAGATAGAAGAACAGCTTGGTTATGCAGCAGAAAAAGAGATCATGGTCAGCTTTACACCGCATCTTGCACCCATGAACAGGGGCATACTTGCAACAGAGTATGCATCACTTGTTGCTAAAGACGGTAAACTTCCCGGTGAGTCCGATATCAGAGCTGCATATGAAAAATATTATAAGGATGAGTATTTTATAAGACTGCTTCCCGATGGAGAATTTCCGGAGACAAAATGGGTAGAGGGCTCCAATTTTGTAGATATTTCATTTAAGATAGATGAAAGAACCGGTCGTGTTATTATGATGGGGGCACTTGACAATCTTGTCAAAGGAGCTGCAGGCCAGGCTGTTCAAAATATGAACATAATGTTTGGTCTCGATGAAACAATGGGACTGGATATGGTTCCCGTGTACCCGTAAAGAGGTTTATATGTCAGATATTAATTATTCGGTCCGGCCAATGGTAATGGAAGATTATGACAAAGTTCATGATCTTTGGATGACTATTGACGGATTCGGTATCAGAAGTATAGATGACTCCCGTGAAGGAGTATTAAAGTTTATTAACAGAAATCCGGGCCTTTCGGTTGTTGCCGAATCTGACGGAGAGATAGTCGGTTCTATTTTATGCGGACAGGACGGCAGAAGAGGATGTCTTTATCATGTTTGTGTACGTAAGGATATGAGAAGACACGGAATAGGAAAGGCCATGGCCACAGCCTGTATGCATGCTCTTCGCGAAGACGGTATCAATAAGGTATCTCTTATAGCTTTTACGAACAATGCCATCGGAAACCAGTTCTGGCACGGTGAAGGCTGGACGCTTCGTGAGGATTTAAATTATTA
Organism: Lachnospiraceae bacterium; assembly: GCA_024693455.1. GTDB lineage: Bacteria > Bacillota > Clostridia > Lachnospirales > Lachnospiraceae > Weimeria. The sequence goes on along the minus strand of JAILKW010000172.1, from coordinate 2,556 downwards.
CGACTTCGTACTTAATGAAGAAAATATAACCCGCTTTAACTCAGTAGGATAAGTAAGGATTTGTGCGGTTATTTGATGATCTTAATGTGATGAGGAGAAGATTATGAGTGTTATGGTAGATGAAAAACTGACTGTTTGCAGTCCCAAAGGATTTAAAGCCGCAAACACGGCTGCCGGTATTAAATATGAGGGCAGGGATGATATGGCAATGATTTACAGTAAAGCCCCCTGTGTTTCAGCCGGAACATATACTAAGAACATGGTAAAGGCTGCACCGGTACTTTTTGATAAGGAAAGAACAAAAAGTGATACGCCAATAAACGCTATAGTAATAAATGCGGGAATAGCAAATGCCTGTACCGGCGATGAAGGCTTTGAAATCTGTAATAAAACAACGGAAGCTGCTGCCAAAGCTCTTAAAATCGAGTCTGAGTCCGTACTTGTTGCTTCTACCGGAGTGATCGGAAAACAGATTCCCGTAGATAAGATAACGGCCGGCTGCAAGGCACTTTCGAAAAAACTTTCCGATACAAATGAGGCAGGTATTGCTGCAGCCAAGGCTATCATGACTACCGATACCATTCCGAAATACTGCGGAGTAGAGATTGAGGTCGGCGGCAAAAAAGTAACCATAGGCGGAATGACAAAGGGAAGCGGAATGATCCATCCCGATATGTGTACGATGCTTTGTTTTATTACAACTGACTGTAATATTGAAAAGGCTTTGCTTCAGAAAGCTCTTTTGTCTTCGGTTAACAACAGTTTTAATATGATAAGCGTAGACGGAGATACTTCTACCAACGATACCTGTGTTGTAATTGCGAACGGCCTTGCTGAAAATGAAAAGATAACAGAAGAAAAAGATGACTATAACCTGTTTAAAGAGGCGCTTCAAAGTGTATGCTTTAATCTTGCAAGAAAGATGGCAGGTGACGGAGAGGGCGCAACAGCTTTATTCGAAGTTGAAGTAAATGGTGCTCCCGATGAGTCTTCTGCTAAGATACTCGCAAAGTCCGTTATAGGATCATCTCTTACTAAGGCAGCAATATTCGGACATGATGCCAATTGGGGAAGGATTCTTTGTGCCCTGGGTTATTCGGGAGTGGCTTTTGATCCCTACAAGGTGGATGTTACTGTTACCGGGAACGGCAAGACGCTTATGCTTTGCAAGGGAGGAATGGAAACCGATTACAGTGAGGATGAAGCAACGGAAATTCTTTCCGCTAAAGAGGTCAGATGTATTTGTGAGATGAACAGCGGCAATTCAAGTGCCGTTGCCATGGGCTGTGATCTTAGCTATGACTACGTAAAGATAAATGCGGATTACAGGTCATAAATTATACAAAATGCATTAAAGGAGCGAGTCTTGACAATTAAGACGCACCGTATGAGAGTATCATTACGGTGCGTTTTTTATGTCTATAACAGCATATTCCGAGAAGGTAAAAGTTTTAAAGATAAGCTCCCAGTCGGAGATACCGGAATTAACTATAAACTGAGTCCCGTTTCGGATTTCCCTTCCATATGTGCGGTCATTGGCTCCTATAGCAAGTCCGATATATCCGATCGGAAATAATTGGCCGCCGTGTGTATGACCGGAGAGGACAAGATCCATATTTGCCTCAGCTTCATTGTCATAGTCGTTTGGCTGGTGATCCAAAACAAGAGAAAATTTTGACTTATCAAGTCCTGACATCATATCCCGGGCAGACTTTCTTAAAGGATTACTCTTGTCGGCCCTTCCTATAAGATAAAACCTGTTATCTATAAGTATGGAATCATCCTCTAAAACACGGATACCGTTTTTCTCAAGTTCATTAATAAGGTCGGTGGATGAAAAATCTCGTGAATTAAAATATCCTTTGTCATGGTTACCGAATATAAAATAAGTTCCGTAGGTACTCTTTAATTCACCGAGCGCCTTTGTTGCAAGTAGCATGTCATCCCTTTTAGTGCCATCATCAACATAGTCTCCGGTAATCACAACAATGTCGGGATCTGTCAGTTGTATTTGCTTAAGAAGTGCTGCAAATCCATTACCGTCAAAAGTAGTACCTAAATGTGAGTCTGAAATCTGAACTACTCTTAATTTTTCGGCGCCAAGATCTTTTTCGGTCGTGACCGTATAATGGGTTTCTCTGACATTATAATTATTATAGACACCGATCAAAAGGTATATGGCTGTAAAAATAAGGGCAGCATTACCTGCGTAGTATCTTTGGTGATCAGACCTTTCACTGTTTTTTGATCCCGGGTTTAGTTTGCTTTTAACAAAGAAAACAAGGTCAAATACGAGCCAGAATATAAATAAATGAAGGACGACCACGATCGTATTGACCGGAGAGATGAATCCGAATATTATTATAAAAATAAACGGGATGGCAGCTAAGAGTCTGCTTTTTTTCCTGTCACCCTTAGATAAGGTTTTTACCAGATTAAAGGCCTGAAATTGGGAAAAAAGATACATACAGACAAAAACCATGAGAATAAGTAAAATTATGGCTAAAACAAAAAACATATTATCCTCCGTCAGACCTCAGAGAATGAGACTTGATC
>JAILKW010000284.1 GCA_024693455.1 Lachnospiraceae bacterium | reverse complement strand
CGTGTATACAAGTCCAAATTCGGTCATGTTTTCGTATATTAAGATCTCTGTGCTCCTTACTATCGGTTTACCTATCTTAAAAGAATGTGTATCATAGAAGTAGACATTTATCTCCTGATCATAATTGGTTCCGACATCACGACTTTCATATTTTTCCAGATTTTCAAATATCAAAGACTCCGGTCCTGTATAAAAAAGAGTCAGTCCGGCAATATTATAGTATCTTTGAACTTCTTCCGGAAAACAATAATCGGACGCAGGCTCTTCTCCTATAACTCCTACACTTTTTAGCTCATTGATGAAACTGTTTAAGTCATTTTCAAGTTGTTCGGCCGGAACTTCCGGAAACATTTTTCTAAGCTTGCCCAGGATTTCCCCGGGTGTAGTTTCCTCTTCCAGTTCCCTGGCAAAGATCACTCCCACATCATTTAATTTTACCCCATGCCTGAATGAAGCAATTGCCTGTCCGGTCGGTAAAAGATATGTTTCGTTTTCAACTTTTTTTATTATGTACTCTTCTCTTATCTTCATATTCTTTTAATTTTAACCTTTATGACATGAACCGTTTTTGCGATCATCGGTCTTACCGGCCTTAAAAAAAGCCATATACGCATCATGACTTTATAAATAATATTATTTACGTTGATCATGTGACCGTTTCTGTTTATTTTTTCTACTTTCCCGAGTAAAAATTCGTACTTTATCGGACCTTCTGTTTCTTTTTGGTTGTCACCGACAAAATATACTCCCTGTTTATTTTTTTTAACAACCCGGTGTAAAACAAGGATACTTCCCTCCCGTCTGAAAAGCAGGATATCGTTAACTCTGACATCCTTTCTTTCAGGACTTAGGGGAACTATTAAAACACTATCTCTCCCCTCAACTATCAAGGGATACATACTGCTTCCCTGAGGCTTTATCCATACACTTTCACCGTCTTTAAGCAGTTTTGTGATATCTACCTTTTTATTTTCCAAACAGTTTCATCCCTTCCACCTTATAAGTTCCGAGTTCAAAATCTTCTCCATTTGAATACCCGGCATTTGCAAGGGGAATTGAAGCTCCAAGTCCCTCATCCTTCAAATGTATAAACAAATGATACTCTCCTTGCAGTAGTTCCCTTTTATCAAATTCAAACTCTATAACAGTATCTTCGGTAAGAGAAATATTTTCCGGATTTATGTCCGTGGTAATATCTTTTTCTATTCCGTTATCTCCCACAAGTCTAAGACTTATACTGCTGTTTTTATAATACGGTGCAAAACCTGTATTGGATATAATGACATAGAACTTTTCTTTTTGGTCGGAAAAAGCTTCGGTAACAACATATGAATCCTTTACCAAAAATCTGTATCCCATATGACTTTGTATATAATCGTATGAAGAGTCGTATTGTTCATATGATGACTTTTCCCATTTTTCAAACACCTGCGTATCATATTCCGAATTCAGGTAAGAAACATGTATGTTCTTTAGTGTCTCGGCCGCTGCAGGCATATCGTTATATTTATTGTCGATTATAACTTCTCCGCCATTGGGAACGTATTTACAAAGACTGTCCTGAAAACCTATTTCATCCTCTCTGCATACCGCTACAGCCCCCTGATTTTCACTGAAGTTTCCATCTCCGTAAGTTCCGACATCATTGCTGCTTCCTAGCATACCATCGTTAAAAAGGGCCACTCTGTTGTATATTTTTGACGCATCGTGTGAAAGTTTTTCCAGATCAACGGTGTTCTGTATGCCTGTCAAAAGCCGGTAAAACCTTGGAGTTCTTACCGATAGATATATATCATCGTCACAAAAACCATCAAGTGTCTCAAAAAGCTGTTTTACATTTTTGTCGGAGGTATATTTTGAACTGTGCATCTCCGCGTATTTACCGGCAAAAATGCCCTGATGCGTCAGTATGGCAGCCTTCCTTTTATTTATAATGGGAGCGATTTGCTCCATATGACGTTTTATTATCGAAATATCTTCCGGTTCCTCATTTGCTATTGTATCAAGCCCGCTCCAATCATATAAAAATCTGACTATAAGTGTCTTATTTGAATCAATGAAGATATCAAGAAAATCTTCAATGTTTTTTAGTCCGGTTTCGGATATATCTCCGTTTCTGTACGCATTCAGATTAACCTCACAAAGAACAAGAGTCTGATCCTTATTGTCGTTTAACTCTTTTTTGATCCACTCTTTGTCGGGTTTTAAAGAATCCGATGCTCCGTATGCATAAATCCTGTAAAATCCTCTAAACGGACCTCCCGCATCCCCTGATGTTTCCGTATAAGCTACAGGCTCATAGGTTCTCTCCCATAAAAAAGGAGAAAAATATCTGTATGCAAAAATACCGGCCACAGCAAGAATTCCCATAACTATTATTACCGAAATTCCTATTATCCAACCTTTTTTCATTTTCTGATTATCTTTCCGAGTTTGATCCTGTCTGCATTTTCATATCCAACATTTGCAAAATGAATAGGTGTAAGTGTACCTTCTTTGAAAAGCGCAAGTTCAAGATCATATTTTCCTTTTGGTATATTATTGGGAAGTTCCACCTTTATAGGTGTCTCATTTCCGCAAAGAATACTTCTTCTTTTTATTTTAAATATAACTTCGGTATCATCTATATAAAGAACACCGTCTATTGCAAAAAGTGCATTTGCAAACCCTCTGTTTGCGATAGTCAGGATCATTGTATCTTCTTCAAGTATCTCTATATTTTTAAGGAAAAATCTATATCCCATCTTTGCCGAGATCACCGAGAAAAGATCCATGTTCCTGAATTCATCCCTCTCCTGATACTCCCTGTATGACCATTTCTGATAAACATTCATATCATATTCCCTGTTGAGATATGAAATATGCATTTTGGAAAGAGTCGAAACTACTTCCTTTACCTCTTCAAGATATGTATCCGCTGAATTCTGGATAGACAAAACTTCTCCACCGTTTGGAATGCGGTGAGTTGTCTTATTCTGAAATGCAAGTTCTTCCTGCCTAGTAAACGAATCCTCCATAAATCCGCTTTGACCGTAAGTCCCCATATCGGTATCGGATGAAAGGATAGCATCATTAAAAAGGCAAAGTCTCTTGTCATTTGTCTCATAAGAAAGGAGCCTTAAATACGACGGACGTCTCACTGCTATCCAAATTTCATCGGAAAGAACCTGTCTCATTATTTCATGAAGCCTTATAATGATACTTTCGGTCAAAAATCTTGAACCGTGCATCTCCCCCCAGTTTCCTATAAAAAATCCCTGCAGCATAAAGATTTTACCTGCATGTTCATTAACCACTTTACAGATACTTCTTACATGATCAAAAACTATCTCTTTTTCCTGCGGTTCCTTTTCATAAGCACGACCTTCATAATCATATGAGAATCTCAGAATAAGATCCTTATCTCTGTTTCCGAAAAATGTAAGTATATCATCTAGATTTTTAAGACCCGATTCATCAATTTCACCGTTCTTATAATGAGAAAGTTCAAACTCCAGCAACAGTATGCTCTCATCCTCAGCGTTTTCAGGGAATACGGTATCATTAAGCGCATAACTTCTGTGAATATAGAATCTTTTTATATGATAAAAACCCATATATGGATTTTTTATCATTTCTGTTGATATGCTTTGCTGCTGTTTCTCAATTTTCCAGTTCTTTTTTGTTAATAATCCCATCTTTTAAAATACCTTTATCCTTTTTTAGTAGGTTATATCGAAATAGTACCGCAAATATCGACATAGTAACTCTTATCATATATATAATTGGTTTGAGTCCGGAATGCATACTCTTCCCGATTTGTCTCTGATGCATTTCCGCGGGAATCTCTCTTATATTAAATCCCAGCAAAAGCATCTGCATTATCATATTTGCATCGGGATACTTATCATCAAAATTCGTATATATCGAATAATATAAAAAGGCTTTAAACGACAAACCTTGTAAGCCGGATGTCGTATCCATTATCTTAACCCCGGTAACGGATTTTATGATAAAACTAAACATGTTAATTGCGAATTTCTTGATAAGTCCGATTTTATACTTGGTTGCCCCGCTTACAAATCTCGAACCGATGACAATATCCGCCGTTTTCCCATCTTCATCTTTTCGTTTAAGTTCATCAAATATATTTTTTATATTTTTCACATCATGCTGACCATCAGCATCCATCTGTATCACATATGAATACCCCCTTCGGACCGCATATTTATATCCCATTTGAATGGCAAGACCATACCCCAGATTAAAAACATGTGTAACCACATTAACCGGATAAGCCTTCGCCACCCAATTGGTATTATCGCTTGAGGCATCATTCATTACCAATACATCCGCATATTTAAAGACTCCCATCTCCTTCATGTCGTCCAGGACTTTAGGAAGATTTTTTTCTTCATTATATGCAGGTATTATAATCAGCAATTCATGCTCCATATTATTCCCCCATAACTGTCAATCCCTTTTGCAACTTATCACATCTCCAGTAAAACTGCCGGATCCGCCCCCCATATTTCTTCTTTACTTGCATTTTCTCCGAGTTTTCCTGCAAATTCTCTGTCTTTTATAAGCATTTCTGTTTTATCTGCTATATCTTCGGCATCAAGTTTACAAAGCAAACCGTTGTTACTATCTTTTATCTGCTCCCTGTTTCCCGAAACATCGGAAGCAACTATCGCACATCCTAAGGTTTTAGCTTCTGCAAGAGCAATACTCTTCCCTTCAAACCGACTGGCATGTACATAAACATCACATTCTCTTAAATAAGGATACGGATTTTGAACAGCACCAAGCAAAATGAAATCCTTTTCCAGTCCTTCTTTTTTTATAAGAGATAAAAGTTCCCTATGAAGAACCCCTTCTCCGAGAACATACCATCTGGCTTTTACCTTCCTGTCCTTTAATATCTTCATGGCAGCTATTGATACCTCGTAAGCTTTTTGGGCTGTAAGCCTTCCTATCGTAAGTATCCGTACCCCGTCATAATCGTCGGAAAAACCTCTTCCGTTTAATGATCCCTCTATTATCGCTTTTTGATCTATTGTATTTTCAAATACGAAGACCTTATCCTTCATAGCCGGATGAACTTTAAGAAAGGGATCTGTTATTTCTTCCGAAACCGCGAATATTTTATCAAAGCGGTGATAATCGCCCATATCAAGTCCTCTTGTATATCCGGCCTTTTCATAATCCACATGAACAAATGCAATCTTTTTT
>JAILKW010000269.1 GCA_024693455.1 Lachnospiraceae bacterium | reverse complement strand
ATAAGGATAAAGAGTCTGTCGGAGGAATTGAAAAGAATAATGAAAAGCATCCTTTCAAGGATGAAAATAAGGACGATAGTTCTCCTCAGACACAAGATCAGCCTTTTGATCCAAATAAAGATTTTTTGGATCAGGAAAAAGTACCAAACGATCAGATGACGGAAGGCCAGCAACAAGTGCCAAACGATCAGATGACGGAAGGCCAGCAACAAGTGCCAAACGATCAGATGACGGAAGGCCAGCAACAAACGCCAAACGATCAGATGACGGAAGGCCAGCAACAAGTGCCAAACGGTCAGATGACGGAAGGCCAGCAAATACAGCAGGATATGCAGGGAACCCATGATGGTCATATGATGAATGATGCAAGTTCGTTTGGATCCGGAGCACCTGCACATTAAAACCAATAACGCCGATCGGGCCTTTGAGCCCTCTATCTCTTGGCGGTGGGTCAAGACTCGCTCCCCCCGGGAAAGTCATAACCGTAGCATAGGATATATGTAGTATTTTATATGACAAACTGTTATAATTATAAATAAATGATGACAGACCCGGGTGGTGATTATAAATGGGAAATAAAACTTTAATTATTGATGAAAATTTAACAGAAAGATTATTTATTAAGCGTCTGCTGGAAAAGGCAGGCGTTTTTGTAATGGAAGCAAAATCCAAGGAGAATGCAGTTTTAAAATGCAGAGAAGAAGAATTTGATTTTATTATTGTCGACAGTATAATATCCGGCAATCCGGGTATGGATCTGCTTGTTCAGATACACGAAGACAATAACGGTGTTAACTCCGATACGCCTTCGATCTTACTTTGCGAGGATGATCCTTTCGAATATTCATTCGATGAACACGGTTATGTTAAGGGTGTTATCGGAAAACCTGTCACTCTTTCCAAATTACAACTGTATTTTAATTCCGGAAAAAGATATTATATTGATGAAGATTTAGGTTGTAAATATTGTAATGGGAAAACAGGCTTTGATGAAGCGATAGCGATCTATTTTAATACGGCAAAGAAAAAACTTCCCGATATAAAAAAGCATTATGAAGAAGAAGACTGGGATAACTATATCATTAAGGTTCATTCCCTTAAGAGCTCCTCAAGGACAATAGGAGCGATCGAGCTTGGAAAACTTGCCGAACAATTGGAACATGCCGGTAAGGCAAAGGATTTTACGATTATTAACGAAAATCAGGACAGGCTTTTGGAGTTCTACAAAGAAGTTGTGGATGAGATAGAAGAAAGATATCTTTCTGATCCCGGGAATAATAAAGATGCTGAAGAGGTTGACAAAAAGGAAGTTACAGAAGAAATCTTAAATAAGATATATGATGACATGAGAATGTATGTACGTTCTGCGGATCTGGGGATGATGGAGAGCAGTATACAGGAGATCAGAGAGTATAAGTTAAGTCCGGAGGAAACCGAAAAGATCAATAAAATAGAATCTGACCTTATGGAAATGAATTGGAAAGGGATTAAGGAGATTTTAAAGTGAATCACGCCATCAAAGAAATAGAAAAAGAAAGACATAAAGTAGCCGCTGTATACGTAGTGATATCGTTTACCATAGCCGGATTGGGGCTTTTGGCAGAAACCATATTACTGGGCTGGGAACCGTGGGCAATACCACTTGTTGCCAGTATGATATGCGCGCTGTGGATAATTCATATAAAAAGATATTTTATTGTTCAAAACAGGACATATGTTTATGGAATTCTTTTCCTTACGGGCGCTTTTTTTCATGGTATTCATAAAACCAGCCTATATGATATATCTCTTATCATGTGTTTGATATTTTTTGTTTTCTCAATGCTTGAAGAGACGGTGATCATAGATTTCGGGATAATAATTTATTTGTTTTTGATGGGTTATCAGGTATTTGTTTTACACAACGAAGCAGAATTCAATAGCATGTTTGAACTGTCGAAGATAATCCTTCATATCGTGGTTGTTGCCCTGATCGCATACGGCGCCAAGATAACCATCCGAAGCAGAAAAAAGGTAAATCAGGGATTTGAAAAAACCATAGAGGATATGAGTAGTGTCAACAGACAGATGGAAGATTTTATGGTAAATGTTTCCCATGAACTTCGCACACCCATAAATGTAGTTACGGGGCTTAGCATGGTTCTTATGGATCATGAAATAAACGACGAAAAGAAAAATGAGCTTTATGAAATCTATGTGGCGGGTAAAAGATTGTCGGGACAGGTTGAGAATCTTCTGGATCATTCGGAACTTGATACCGACAGGCTTATTCTCGATAAAGAAGTATACAATATCACATCAATATTCAATGATGTCACGCAGGAGATCAAAGTATTTTTCGGAAACAGAAAAAGAAATGTTGATATAGTAATAAATCTGGATCCTTCAATTCCGTATAAGTTGGTGGGAGACCAAAGAAGGATAAAGAAGGTCTTGCGTCATCTTATTGACAACGGAGTCAAATTTACTGAACATGGGGGCGTAATGGTCCATGTCTATCATGAACCCAGACCATATGGTATCAATCTTTGCATGGATGTTGTTGATACGGGAAAGGGTTTAAGTGCTGAGGATAAGGAGAGGTTGTTCTCAGGTGCTTATAAACTGGATTCCGGAAGGGCAAAAGCCACGGCCGGAACAGGTATGGGTATTTCTCTTATTTACGGTTTTGTTCACAAAATGGG
>JAILKW010000217.1 GCA_024693455.1 Lachnospiraceae bacterium | reverse complement strand
ATATTAATATTGGGGTTTTATCGGTATTTTGCTTAGTCAGAGAAACTAATTTCTAAGAGACAGAACAGTCGGGGTGAGTCTTGATCTTAGACGGGTTTGGAATAGGGGAACAATATGGATCAACATACAGAGCCTGTTAAGCATTCGGTAATAGGTATAATTGCAACAAGCTTTCATTCGGATTTTTCCAGAATGATAGTTACTCAGATATGTGATAGATTCAAGGATGAAAACGTAGAAGTTCATATGTATCTTGGGATGGATTCTTCCCGTTATCTTTATGATTATGATGAAGATACCGGAATGGAGGCACAGTATTTTTCTCATTTTACATATACGAACTTTGACGATCTGGATCTGCTTATAATTTCAGGTGAGGCAATTTATACTGAAATGAAGGGCAAGATACCTTGCATGGAGGAGGTTTTGGAAAAACTTCCCGATGTGCCGAAGATCATTATTTCAAGCAGTGAGGGTCGGGATGCCATCCACATAAGGATCGATAATTACGGAGCGGAAAAGAAGCTGATTGAGTTTTTGGCTAAAGAACGGGGATGCAAAAGGATTGCCTTTTTGTCAGGGAATCCTGAGATCCCGGACGCTAAAGAGAGATTAAAAGCGTACAGGGATGCAGTGTCCGAATTAGGACTCGATGATGATAAGGATCTTATAGCTATCGGGAACTTTACCTCGAATTGTGATCATCTGGTGGAACGTTTTTTTGCAGAGGGAAAAAGACCCGATGCAATAGTCTGCGCTAATGATGAGATGGCTGTGAGTGCATACAGGGTAGCTAAAAAGCATGGGCTTACCATTGGAAAAGATATTTTTGTCACGGGATTTGACGATATTAATATAGCTGCCGCTATGGAGCCGCCACTTACCACTGTTGGACAGGATTTTGGGAAAATGGCCGATGCTGTGACTGAAGCGGCATACGATTATCTTATCAGTAAAACCATGGAAGACCGTATACTCGGTGCAAAGTGTATATTTCGGGCTTCCTGCGGATGCGGTAATTATGATTTTGAGGATGAAGGAACTGATGACCGGGGAAAAGATTATGTAATAGGGGAATACAGTGACCTAAAATCAGGGCATATAAACCAGGTTAAAGGGGCTCTGCTTTTAAGAAGTCTTTTGATGCAGCCCATTACGGTAAAAAGTTTTTTTCAAAAGCTGGGCGAAAGACTGATGAGTATGGGAGTGACAAATGCTCTTATAAGTATTCACGAAAAACCTTATGTAATAAAAAATACCGATAAGATATACAAACCGTCTCAACAAAAACTGGTTTTGGTAATTAACAATGACAGAGTTTATTCTTATGATACGGATGATGCACCGGATCTTTATTCAGACAGACACAGTGAAAGATCGGATGCAAGAAATAATGTAATGCATACGGATGACGGCAATTGGTGTACATATCTGTTGTTCTACGGGGATATCCAATACGGGTGTCTTGTCGTAAAACTTGAACTTGGGGATGTCATGTTTTATTATGCTCTTTCCCTCGAGATAGGTTCTGCCATGAGGTATCTTTATCTGGCACTTGAACAGCAGGGTATGCAGGCAAAGCTTGAAATTCAAAATGAAATTCTTGATTATTCGGCCAGTCACGATGCACTTACCGGGCTTTTTAACAGGGCCGGTGTATTTAAATATATATATGAGTCTTATTCCGGACATAATGACGAAACATTTATTGCCGTTATGGCAGATCTTGATCATCTTAAGCAGATTAATGACAATTTCGGGCATGAAGCCGGAGATTATGCCATAACAGCAGCCGCCGGGATTTTGACGAAAGCGCTTGGAGACCGTTCTAAGTTTGGAAGAACAGGCGGAGATGAGTTTGTATGTGTCTTTGAAAAGACAGATGATCTTACTGCCGATATTTTTAAAAACAGGATCAAAGAACTTTGTAAAACAGAAAACGAAACTAACAATAAGCCGTTTTACGTGGAGATATCCATAGGCTGTTTCGAGGTTAAACTTTCAGATTTAAGGGATCTTTCAAAGATATTTAAGATAGCTGACGATAATCTTTATGAGGCTAAGAAGCATCGCAGAGAGTCGGTTATAAGATAGCGATATCTGACTAAAGTTGAAGATGACCCGAAGGTTGAAAGGAGAGGTGTATTGAAATCCATTAGAGCTAAGATTCTCAGCGTAGTTTTTTCAGTTACATTATTCGTAGCCATTATGGTAATAATTATATCTTCCTGTTGTATTTCCGTTCTCAATGAGAGAGATTCGGATATTATTTTTGAGCATGTATCTTCCGAAAGCGGAAATAATATAGAGGCTATTATTTCAGAGGGGGAGAGAGCGGTAAATACTCTGTTATTCTATGCCAAAGATCAATTGGATGATAACGCTGATAAGCTGACGGATTTATCATACAGACAGGATTTTCTCAATAAACTGAAAGAGTTTGCTTTTTCACAGGCCAATAATAATGACAGTATTTTATCAATCTATACCAGAATGAATTTTGATTACGGCTCTAAAGCAAGCAGTTTCATGTACCTTAAAAATGACAGGAACGGCAAATACGAAGAAGCTGAACTGGATGATGTTTCAAAGGTCGATCCGAGAGATAAAAACCGTGTGGCGTGGTATTTTGAACCGGTAAATGCTCATGAAGCGGTCTGGATAGGACCTTATGATTACGATATATTTGGCAGGTATATCATGTCATATGCTCTGCCTATGTATTACAAAAATAAACTGATCTGTGTTATCGGAGTAGACATAGATCTTAAATCCATCGCAGATGCTATTTTGAATGTAGGTATTTATGAGACCGGTAAGGCTATGCTCATTGATAAGGAGATGAATATTGCTTATTCGGAGCAGTATCAGGATGGGTTAAATAAGAAAAATTTTTCCGAAGAACAAAAAAGGCTTATGGAGGCCGTAGAGGTATCTCTCGCCAAAAAACATACTGTAAAGTACGGGCCGAGACTTACACACAGCAAACTGTACGCCAAAAGATTGAAAAACGGTATGATAATAGTTATAAATGCATACACGGCTGACATTAATAAATCGCAGAGATTTGTTCTTATTTGTTCAACTCTGGTGTCACTTGCTATTCTTGTTATGTCATTATATATCACAGTGCGGATCATCAATAATTTTCTTAAGCCACTCAATGAACTTACGGATGCGGCCGGAAAGTTATCGGAAGGTGATCTTGATGTTAAGATTGAATATAATGACAATGACGAGATCGGAAAACTATCAAAAACTTTTGGGATGATGGCCAACTCCATCAAGCGTTATTTTGATCATTTTCACAGTCTCGCCTACACAGATTCACTTACAGGACTGAATAATAAAGGTGCTTATGAAATAATGGTTGGTGTTATTGAAAGCGAAGTGGAAATGGGTAAGGCGAAGTTTTGTGTTATTGTTATGGATGTAAACAACTTAAAGCAGATAAACGATAATAAAGGTCATGAAAAAGGTGATCTGCTTCTAAAGCGGATAACGCAGTGCCTGAGAGAAACTTTTGTGGGATATCCTCTTTATCGTATAGGAGGAGATGAGTTTTGTACGATATTGAATCATAACAATCCGAATCCGCTCATAACAAAATTACATAATGTAGTTGATCGTTACAGTAATGAAGATGAAGAACTTTTTGGATGTAAATATCAGATTGCAGCCGGAGCTGCAATTTATAACAGAGAAAGGGACAAAGACTATAAGACAGTTTTTGACAGAGCGGATCAGGCTATGTATGAGGATAAGAAAAAATGGAAAATGAATCAAAAAATAAAATAAATTTTTCATATATCGCAGATTTCAATAGGCAAAAACTGTTTATTTTAATGGCAATTTGCATTACATGTATGTGTAATCTGTTCGCGTCTTTTGTATCTGCAGACATTGTTTACAATACCACTTCTCCCATAGCTACTATGTTGATAGTTGCTATTATGGCAGACGGGATAACAGAATCGGGAAACGGTTGGACGAGTGGATTCTACTTTCTGTTCGGGATTTTTTTCTGGGCTTTGTCGGATTTACTCGTGATAATATATACATATTTTGAAGTGGGATCCAATTTTTTGGAGGCTATTTCCGATACACTTTATCTGATGCCCAATTATACTTTTATGCTTGCATTCTTTTTGCTCATTTTTTTCAGATGTGATAAGAGGCAAAAAAAATTATTGGTGATCGGAGAGATTCTGGTTACTTTAATTCTGGGAGTGGGATATGCTCAATATGTGAACATCGACTTTGGAGTATCCGGTTATACGAGCGAGTACGGAGTAAGTGCCGTGGCATACGCTATTCCCGTGATCTACAGTTTTTCAACGATTTTGATCCTGTTTATTATAAGAGACATACGTAAAGAGGGCAGGGCTTTTTATATGGTTCTTGCGGGAATTTTTATCTATAATATACTTGAACTGAGATATACATATTATACGGCTGCACATTTGGAACCTGAACTGCCGGTACTTGATGTGGTTTACCTTGCTACTATGATTCTTATAGCCCTTGCTTATAATGATCCGACGATGAATCATAAGGAGAAAAATGAAAAAGTATGATGTTATTTGTATGGGGACCGCGCTTGTGGATTCCATTATAAAAGGGTTTGATCCCGATCCGGTATCGGCTTCCGGATATCGATCCGAAAGCGGAGTGCTCAGTCTTGGAGGAGAAGCTCTGATTGAGTCGATGGCTGTTGCAAAGCTATCCCTAAAGACCGGACTTGTTTGTGCGGTCGGAGAGGATGCGGCCGGAGACATGATAATAGACGGAGTAAAAAAAGCGGGCGTGGATCCGGAGCTTATTATACATCTTAAGGATTATTCCACACCGGTTTCCACGATATTTGTTCATGAAGACGGGACAAGGAAATCCATAACTAACCGATCACATAAATATAATTTTCATCCTGAAAAATATACTTCGTTGTATATGGATGCAAGGGCTCTTGTTTTGGGG
>JAILKW010000207.1 GCA_024693455.1 Lachnospiraceae bacterium | reverse complement strand
TATGACAAACTATACTCAGTCGGGGTACAAGCTCCGACTGAGTTAAACGCTCCGCGAGGATGCGCACGGATTCGGACATGAATTTGTCTGCTGAAGCAGACCCGAATCCGGCGCGCAAGACTCGCGAGCGAGTCTTGACATTATATAAGAAAGCAAGAGGACAGAGAAAATCTAAAAAAGAAGCTGATAAGGCTGAGTCTACACCGTGTGAGATTGAAAAGAAATAGCCTATAGAGGGCAAGGTGGAAGATAGACTTTCAATGGCATTAGCTTTTGTACGATTAGAAAAAAAGGCAAAAAAGCCCGTATTTTCGATATTTTTTGCATGTAATAATTGAGAAATATATGAATAAATGATATATTAAAATAAGTATGAAAATTAGGTCGTAAGATCAAAATGCTTGCAATAACGGATATGGAGGGTTGTATATGTCAGATTTTGACAACCAGAATAAGCAAGATGATATGGAGGACCTACGTAAAGAGCTTGAAAAGTTAAAATTAGAAAATGAAAAGAGAATTGAATGCGAACACATCAGTAATATCGCAATGAATGAGGCGCTGCAACAGGATCATCCGGAGGATGAAATCAAATGTTTTTTAGCGTCCATTGGGCGTCAGCTTGATGTTGATCGAATTTATATTTTTGAGGATGATTTTGAGAAGAATGAAACAAGCAACACCTATGAATGGTGTGCTGAAAATGTTGAGCCGGAGATTGAAAATCTGCAGAATATTCCCAGATCGATCTTAACCTGGTGGTATGATCCGTTTGAAGAGGGAAGAAATATCCGGATTGTAGATCTGGAGGCAATACGTGATACTGAACCTGAAAGCTATGCTTATCTTAAGCCACAGGGAATAAATTCACTGATAGCAAACCGGGTGATAATAGGTGAACGAATTGTAGGTTTTTTTGGTGTGGACAATCCTCATCTTGAACTGATGGACGATATTTCAAGTTTTTTAAATACACTCTCTAACTTTCTTTCGGTATTGATCCAGAACAGAAATATCATGAGATCATTGGAAGCTCGTTATATTGATGAAAGAGATATTGCATATAAAGCAAATCAGGCAAAATCCGTGTTTCTCGCGCAGATGTCACATGAGATCAGAACGCCGATCAATGCCGTACTTGGTATGAACGAGATGATTCTCAGAGAATCCGATGACAGCAATATACTTGAATATTCCCAAAACATTAATTCAGCAGGCAAAAATCTGCTTAATCTTATAAACGGGATACTTGATTTTTCCAAGATAGAAGATGGTAAAATGGAAATCCTGCCGGCAAAATACGACACGGTATCTTTTATCAATAATCTGTATCAAACAATTATATACAGATCCGATTCCAAAGGACTTGAACTCATGTTTGATATCGATGAGACATTGCCTAAGGCTATGAGGGGGGATGATGTCAGACTTACACAGATCATAATGAATCTGTTGACAAATGCGGTGAAATATACAGAGAAAGGTGTTATCACTCTTGCCATAAAAACTATTGATAAAACAGAAAGTGATATCACTGTTTCGGTATCGGTAAAAGATACGGGGATAGGAATTAAAGAAGAAGACAAGCCGCGATTATTCGAGTCCTTTGAACGTCTTGACGAAATAAAAAATCGTCACATCGAGGGAACAGGTCTTGGAATGTCAATAGTTACTAGCCTGCTTGGAATGATGGACAGTGAACTTTGTTTTGAAAGTTCATATGGCGAGGGTTCAAATTTTTACTTTAATTTAAAACAGGGGATAGAGGATCCGGCACCGATAGGCGATTACAAAAAAAGTCTGGATGAAAGGATCATAAACAGTACTGAACGGGAGTTATTAAAAGCTCCGGGTGCTCATGTACTGGTAGTGGATGATAATCCGATGAATCTTATGGTATTCAAGAGCCTGCTGAAAAGAACTGAGGTTGTGGTGGATACGGCAAATGATGGAGATATGGGCCTTTCACTTATGGCAAAAACCAAATATGATATTGTTTTCATAGATCACATGATGCCGGGTAAGGATGGAATAGAAACGCTGCAGATCATGAAAAATGATGAGAATAATCCAAATCGAAATACTTGTGCCGTGTGTCTGACTGCAAACGCAATTTCAGGGGCAAAAGAGGAATATATCGATGCAGGATTTAATGATTATCTTTCAAAACCAATAGATCATTATCTGCTTGAAAAGATGTTGATAGATTATTTGCCGGAGGAAAAGATTTCGTATGTGGCAGCAAAAACACATAAAGCAAAGAGTAAAAATTATGCAGAGACTGAAACAGATATTGAGCCCCGGATCGCTGCGTTAAAAGAAATTGATGCCTTGGAGATAGATGAAGCCATAAACAAATGCGGTGAAGTAAGCATATATCTTTCTACTCTTGATATTTTTCATTC
>JAILKW010000151.1 GCA_024693455.1 Lachnospiraceae bacterium | reverse complement strand
CATATTTACTTTATCTTTACCTTTGTTTTAAGTGTCTTTGACTCACGGTTCTTAAAAGTAAGATAGGTTGTTAAAACTATTGTTCCCTTCTTTTTGGCAACAATCTTGCCCTTACTGTTTATCTTGGCTTTATTAGCATTTGATATACGGTAAGAAATGTTTTTTATACTGCTTTTTCCGTAACCATCTAAAGTCAGCTTTTTCTTTTTATCTTTGGAGATAGAAATCATATTATTTGTTTTTACCGAATGCATTATGGCACTGTCTATGGATTTACGCTCCGCATCCGTAAGTGATTCATAAGTTCCTCCTGTAAGCGGTATTCCGTTTCCCTGACCGGATAGTTTTTCCACCGATGTCTCTATACCTGTCATCACATAACCTGATGATGTTTTTTTGTATATGACCTTTTTTTCATCCGTATCCTTAATATCTATGCTAAGGTTAATATCTTTTAGGTCTCCGTCTTTAGTGTGTATGGTTAATATAGTATTTGTGGTATCGGAAAGCGCCTTAGCCCTGTCAAGGTAAGTTTGAGGTATGCTGATCCTTGAATTTCCCACTTCGCTGTTGGGATAATAGATATCTGCCTCAGCTGTTTGTATACCTCCACGGCTTGTGGTAACGGTCTTTATAGAGGCTCCTCCTTCGGTATAGGATCGTTTTGTAACGGACAATCCGCTTTGCGTCGTTATATTGGTTATCACTACACCGTTGAAATATATACCATTTATCGTAGTTCCGTTTGATGAAGTCTCATTTACCGTTGTATTTGTGTTCTCTGTTGTCGCTGCAGTTTCTGATGTGATCGTAAGCGTACCGTTTTCAAAGGTTATATCATAATTATTGTTACTGTATGACCCTGTGATCTGATAATCCCCCGGTGCTGAAAAAATTGTTGCAGCACATGAAAGCGATATCTGAAGAGAATTCATTGTATCTATAGGTGAAATACTTCCGCTTATAATATGGTATGAAAGATCAGGTAAGGCTTCATTTCTCTTTTTGGTTTTATTATCAATTGAAACTGTAAGTTGTCTTCTGCTTATTTCAGGCAAAACCGTAGTCTCGGCTGTTAAATATCTTGAAGTATCCTTAGGGGTAAATTTAACCGAAACATATCGTCTGTTATTTAAATAAAATACCTCCGAAGATGTGTCTATGATAGACCATTTCCCCTTAATTTCTTCACCTGAAGATGTTACCTTTCCACCCGAAAACGAAAGTTCCGACAAATTGCAACCGTATTCTCCGTAAAGCTTGGGATCGCTTTCTATTGTAACTCCTCTTAATGCCTCAGACTGCGGCTGTACAGGATCTATAGATGACTCTGTAACCACGGATCCTCCTGAATCCTCATCTGTAACAGTGAGCATTCCGTTTACGAATGTCACATTATAATTATTATTTTCGTAAGTTCCCGTTATAGGATAGACCGTTCTCGCCTCCGAAGAAGAAGTCGCTGTTGTGGATGCTTTTACATTAAGATCAGACTTTTCATCCCCTAAGGCAAGACTTCCTTTTGTGATACTCCATGTAAGTTCAGGCAGGGCACTGCCCTTTTTCATTGTCTTATTATCAAAGGTAACCGTAATAGGCAGCTGCGTGATAGTCGGTATCACATCCACTGTAAAACTATCATAAGCTGATTTATCAGTTGGTGTGAAAAGAAGAGCCAGGCTTTCGGTAGTTCCTACCGAATATATTGTATCCGATCCATCCTTTACCGACCATTTACCCTTTACTGCACTTCCGCTTACATCCTTAACCACTGCAGTTGATGAATCGATTGTAAGACCGGAGGCTTTTGTTCCGTATACTCCGGAAACCTTCGGTAATTCATCTCCCGTTGGAATGACTATATCCGTTGTTGTCTTTGTGTAATCTGTTTCGGAAATAGCAAGTTCATCTGCTTTATAAATATCAAACATTCCTGAGTCATAGGTATATTGATATGTTCCGGTTCTTTTTTTATACGAATAAATATATTGATTATCAGAACCTTTTTTGCACCCTGAAAGAAATTTTTCTCCGTTTAGGATGTCTTCAGACTCTGTATCCATCTGCGTAACGTCATGAAGATAGTTAGCTCCACCTATCTCTACCACATTCCACATATGTCCCTCATTTGTTGAGCTTGCTGTTCCCCATACGGTTCTGACCTCAACATCTCCTTTGAAATCAGAGCCTTCCATCAGATATTGAAATGCCTTTGAATATCCCTCACACACAACTTTTGTAGATGCATCCTCATCAAAAACATATACCATCTGCCAGGGATCTCCGTAAACCGTGGAGCTTGAAGAAGCTGCCTCGTGATTATATGCATTATTTTCACAGATATATTTTGAATACGCTTCTATCTTGCCGTAATCCGAATAGGATGCATATTTTGAAATGACCTCGTCCGCGTTTGCCTTTGCCTTTTTTGCCTTTGCAAGGGATGAGTCAACAGAAACACTGAATTCTGATGACCCCCGATATTCAGAAGCCACCCTCAACTTTAATTCAAGATCTCCACTTATATTTAATTTATTCGTAGATTCGTTGTATGTATAGCTGTAGGAAAATGTATAACCGCTTGCTTTATTAAACCAATAAAGCTCATACGGCATATCCGCCATGGCATGATTAATGATCTTTTTTATCAATGTTTTTAATTTGGATTTCCAGTCACTTAACGCGGCCGCCTCGGTACTCCCCTCCCCCGGCATATCGGAAAACAGGGAATTATCAAACGAAAATTCTGTGCTTCCCCCGTTTTGGGCAACGCTGCTTATCTTCTCCGCCAACTGGGTATAAAACTCTTTCTCGTTTCCCGTAAGTTTTTCCGTACCGTTGGAAGAACCTTTTAATGAAGAACCCTTAACTGTCAATTCTCCGGAGCTAGCTTCTATTGCGTCTTCAGGATCCATACCGAAAAGCTCTGCAACATATCCGTCCAAAAGTTCCTTTGGCTCATATTTTCCCTGTTTAAACTTTCCCTTTATCTGACCGGTTTTCTTTTTTGCTCCTGCCTGTATAACTCCCATAGGCATAAAACATGGCAGTATCAGTGTTAACACAAGAACAAATGCCGGTATAACGTAAAACCTTCTTTTCATATATAATAATCCCCCGGGTGCATTTTCACGCACTTTTGCTTGTTTTGTTTATATTTAATTTTATCATGATAGTTTTCACCACACAATATATGCTTTTTCTAATTTAATAGAAATATCGGCTAATCCTAACATTTTCCTAACAATTTCCAAATATTTCCCTAATAAACCTCCTGTATTATTTGCCATGTAATCAAGAAACGGACAAAACACAGGAGTTAGATATGGAGCAAAGCATTCATCTGACAAACGAACAAAAAATCAAACTTCAACAGATTGAGTTCAATTATTCAGAAGCCAAAAACTCTCCCCAATCTTCAACCGAAAACGAATTATTTTCAAGGCTTGTAAATCTGGATGAAGAAATAAAAAGAAAGGCACTTCGAATTTCAATTATCGAAGGGATGATCGG
>JAILKW010000140.1 GCA_024693455.1 Lachnospiraceae bacterium | reverse complement strand
TGGTATTTTCAACCACATTATCAAGGTTGCGGATGGTGTGTTCAAGACGGTTCTGGTCTGCTCCGGCATCCGATCTCTGTCTTACAATTTCAGAAAATGCATATTTGAGTTTATTTATTGATTCACCAGCAGCGGGCTGCGTGGAAACATCTAAGGGATCGATTCCCAATAAACCTGCATTCATTTTATCAAGCCTGACATAAATAAACTGCTCAGCTTCGGCTCCTGCCTGTATGGCAAGTGCGTTTATCCACTCGTCATCGACAAGGACACCGGCTAACTCACTGCAGTTAGCCTTCCCGTAAGCGCCTGTAGTTGATGCAAAGGCAGATGCGGCCTGCTGCTCCGTGGGATAAGTTCTGGTGGATACCAGTGAGATCGAAGTAGGGGAAGTCCTGACCATTCGGTTTGAATGGCTTACCAGGAGATCGTTCCTGTCTGCACCGGAATAATTGTTTGGCATATTTGCAGAGACATAGTCAAATACTTTGTCGAGCACATCCCTGGCTGTTGTGAGACCGTGGATATCAATAACGTACTTGTGTTCTATCTTTCCGTTGAGATTTGATGCGCTGCTCTGGCTTCCATCACCATCTATGAATTTAAAAGTAAATGCTTCGGGGCATGACAGACTGCAGGTAAAGCTGAAAGATTTTTCATACATGGAAGCAACAGTATCTGCGTTTATTCCTCCGAAATCAAGATTTGCGGAGGGGTGATAGGAACCGTTTTCATAATATGTATCTGTAAGGTAACCGGTCCCTATTGCGGTACTGGTAGCATGTGATCCTGAACGGCCGGGAACCTTAACAAGGTGTTCATAATCAAATATGGGGATCTCGTTAAAGGAGGTGTCTTTTCCTATGCGGTTGATCTCGGATACGAGCTGATCTACCTCTACCTGGATATAAGATCTGTCCTGATCGGATAAGGTGCCGTTTGCGGCCTGAACAGAAAGTTCGTTCATTCTGTTAAGGATACCGTGGACAGTATCAAGTGCTCCGTCACGAACCTGACAGAGGCTGACACCATCCTGACAATTGCGGCTTGCCTGGGTAAGACCTCTGACCTGACGGCGCATCTTTTCGGAGATGGCCAATCCGGCTGCATCGTCAGCTGCGCGGTTGATACGGTATCCGGAACTGAGTTTTTCCGTTGATTTTGCCTTACGGATCTCAACCAGATTATAATGTCTCTGAGCGTTCATTGCTTCGAGATTGTGTGCGATAATCATACCGGATCTACCCTCCTGTTACAGTTTTGTCATACCAGACAGTAATAATATCGACATGAGTGTAAAAAAAAATAACACTTTTATGTGATTTTTTTATAACAGCCTGGCTGATCATCAAGGGGTATTCTAAATGACATAAACACCCCTGCGTGTTATACTGTTTCACTATGAGGCTGATAAATATCCGGAGTATGTTCCGGTTACCGACTATAAAAGCTATGATCTTGAGAAAAATCATCCCGATAAGATATTCATCCACAATCCCTACGATGCAAATAATAATGTTACTTTCGTGTTTCCGGAGTATTATTCCGATAAGTTAAAGAACTGCACGGACGATCTGGTATATATACCGTATTATGTTTTAAATGAACCGGACCCCAAGGTGCAAAGTAATAATCTACTGCTATGCGCTTTTCTTTGTCAGAGTATTTAAGCCACTTTGTGCGCTCTTTGTGTAAGTCATTATTATTTACATACTCCTTATACCATCGGGGAATCTGGGACTCATCAGGGTATCCTAGTTTACGAACGGTATAAGCTGCATTATAGCCACAGTTAATATAAAACTTTATGGCGCGGATTCTTTCTTCGTATGAATACATATCGACCTCCTAATATCTTAGTTGGTCCAAGATTTTGTCCGCACCTCCTTTCAAGGTGCGATTTTTGGAGTTACTCTTGCAAAAATCGGCTCACAAGAAGTTACTCTTACAAACAGGAAGTAAAAATCCCTATTCAGCACTGGTACAAGATATGTACAATAATAGTGAATTATTGACGTTTTTACACAAGGAAAATACTGAACAAATGACATTTTTACTTAAAAATAATGTTGAACAAATGACATATTTATAATAGAATTATGGTGAACAGATGAAGAACCTATAAGAGATATAAAGAGGTCATTATATGTTTAGAAGAAAAGTATTTGAAGAACTTACGGATTGGAAAAACAATTACGCACCAAAATATGCTGCGTTGCTTGAGGGCGCAAGGCGAGTGGGTAAATCCACCGTGGCGGAA
>JAILKW010000129.1 GCA_024693455.1 Lachnospiraceae bacterium | reverse complement strand
TCAGCCGAAACTTTGGCTTTTTGCATGGCATAAATAACTTTAAGAGAGTTTGCCTCCGCTATCATGTCTATACGGTCAAACCTGTCCTTAAGTCTGACTTCGGTTTTATTTCCAAATTCAAGTATCTTTTCGGATATTCCTATATTCGAATATATTTCTTTGGTTTTACTGACTGCATCGTCCATAAGATACTATCTCTCTTTCTTTTAGTATTTCCAAAATGTGATCGAAGATCACATCATCGCTTTCTTCTCTTTCAAGCCATATCACATCTTTTTCCCGCCTAAACCAGGTTAACTGTCTTTTGGCATAATGTCTGGATTCTTTTTTTATATTATCGATCGCTTCGTCAAGAGAAACACTTCCGTCAAAATATTCAAAGAGCTGTTTATAACCTATGGCCTGCATTGCACAAAAACTTCTGTCTATCCCAAGATCGTAAATTCGACGGGCTTCGGCAAGAAGGCCTTTTTCCATCATAAGATCAACTCTTTTATTGATATTTTCGTATAATGAATCTCTTTTCCTCTCCAGCACAAAATATGCACTGTTGTAAAAGGATTCCCGTTGTTTTTGCTCTCTGTTATGTGATGAGATCGGGAATTTGTTTTTCTCGTAAAATTCAATTGCCCGAATGGTTCTTTTGACATTATTGTAATGAATGGTTTCATATGATATGGGATCAATGTCTTTTAAAAGCTCATGCAGGGCCTCGGGACCATGAATTTCAGCGTATTCACTCAGTTCTTTGCGCCTTTTGTCGTCGGTTTCTTCTTCAGTAAATTCAACATCATATAAAAGCGCCTGAATGTAAAAGCCTGTTCCGCCCACAACAAGAGGCAGTTTTCCTCTTGATACGATCTCTGTTATCGCATTTTTGGCCATGGTAACAAATCCGGTAACGTTGTAACAACTGTCGGGGCTTGTCAGATCGATACCGTAATGCCTGATACCGCATGCTTCTTCCTTTGTGATCTTTGCGGTTCCTATATCCATTCCTTTATAAACCTGCATGGAATCAGCCGATATTATCTCGCAGTCAAGTTCCTTTGCAAGTCGGATTGAAAGAGCGCTTTTACCAACACCGGTCGGACCGGTCAATATGATAAGCGGATCTTTTCCGATCATACTATCCTCCCGAATTTTTTATCGAGTTCATTATGTGAAAATGATATCATTGTAGGTCTGCCGTGCGGACAATGATACGGTTCATCAAGATCTATCAGTTCGTTAAAGAGAGCTTCCATTTCGGCAGTGGAAAGACTGTGATTTCCTTTAATTGCCGCTTTACATGACATGGATGCTATCCTTTCTTTTATAAGGTCAATACCGGCTTCCTTTTTCCAGGCAGATGAATCCGAAAGTACCGAAAGAAAAAGCTCTTTTGGATCTATTGAATACATATCGGCGGGAACTCCGCTTATTCGATATTCTTTTCCTCCAAAATGAGATATCTCATAGCCCATATCCGTAAAAACTTCACTGTATGAAAGATAAGCTTCTTCTTCTACAGGTGAAAGTGTAACTATAATAGGGGGTGAAACCAACTGTGTTTCGGGCTTTTTTTCACGCATTCTTTTCATGGTCTTTTCGTATAATACCTTTTCATGGGCTGCGTGTTGATCTATAAGGTACATTTCATTATCGTATTCTATGATAAAATACGTACCGAAAACCTGACCGACTATTCTGTGATTTTTTCTGCTTTTTTCGGTCATGAAACTCATTTGCTCATATGAGATACGGCCGTCTTTAAGTTCAAAATCAGACTCCCGGATATCGGGATCGGAAGACTTTTCTTCCATAAAAGTCTTTTTTATGATATCAAGGGTTTCACGTCTTTGATTCGGTTTTAGATTTTCTTTATGTATAGCAAGCGTGACCTTGTTTTTTATTTCTTCTATCCGGCTGCTTTCAAAGGGTTCAGCATAGGAAATAAGAGTTGCATTATTTGTGTCTGTTTCGGTAAGCGGAACTTCTTTGATATCTTCCCTGTATATCAGCCTTTGGTGTACTGCTTTTTTTAGAATGTCATATAACAGTTTTTCATCTGAAAAACGTATCTCCTGTTTTGTGGGATGTACGTTAACATCAAGCCTTTCGCCTTCAACGGAAATATTAAGTATCACGGCCGGAAACTGATGCTGCATGGCAAAACCTTCGTATCCTTCTTCAAGAGCATTGGATAATATACGGCTTCTGACATATCTTCCGTTTACAAAGAAGATTTCCATTGACCGATTACCTCTGTTTGCGGCTGAACTTCCAATATAACCTTCAATTTTTATTCCGGCTTCTTCTACGGATATCGGAAGCATTTCGTTTGTAATGTCTTTTCCGTATATACTGTATATGGCATCAAGAAGGTTCCCGTTTCCGGGTGTGGAGACGGTTTCCTTTCCGTTACTCTTTAACCTGAATGAGATGCCGGGCGAAGAAAGAGCCATTTTTTCGACAAGATCTTTAATATAATTCCCCTCAGTCATCGGGGATTTTAAAAATTTCCTCCTGGCGGGAGTATTGTAAAATATCGATCTTATAAAAAAGGTACTTCCGTCGGGAGCCCCCGTATCTATAAGTTCGATCTCTCTTCCGCCTTCAATGGTATATAAAGAACCGATAGCTTCTTCTTTTGCTTTGGTATAGAGTTCCACCTTTGAAACAGCTGCTATACTTGATAATGCTTCTCCGCGAAATCCCAGACTTTCGATATGTGATAGCTCCGATGCATCACGAAGTTTACTGGTATAATGACGAAGAAAAGCATTTTGTATCTCGTCTTTTCTTATACCTGCTCCGTTGTCGGTTATTCTTATGGAATCAATACCACCGCCCGTTATTTCTATGGAGATGGCACTCGCACCGGCGTCAATGGAATTTTCTATAAGTTCTTTAAGTATTGATGCAGGCCGCTCAATAACTTCACCTGCCGCTATCTTGTCTACCGTTTGCGGCGGTAATGGTTTTATTTCATTTCTTACCATCTGTTATTTACCTTATCACACAGATCCGCAAGGCAATTCAAGGCTGCCATGGGAGTCATGTTCATTACATCTATATTTTTGATCTCTTCTATGATATCCGCATCCGATACCGCATCAAAAAGAGTCATCTGACCTCGGATATTCTCATTGGTTACTTCTTTTTCTTTTTTGTTTGCTTTCCCGAACTCAAGGGACAGCTCCTGAGAACTTAGCATATTTGCGATCTCTTTTGCTCTCAAAAGAACATCTTCAGGAACACCGGCAAGTCTTGCTACTTCAATACCGTAGCTTTTATCCGCTCCGCCTGAGATTATCTTTCTTAAGAAAGTGATATCCTGTCCGTTTTCTTTTACCGCAACACAATAATTTTGCACACCTTTAAGTTTGCCTTCGAGTTCCGTAAGTTCGTGATAATGAGTGGCAAATAAAGTTTTGGCACCGAGCACCGATCTGTCACTTATATATTCGGTCACTGCCCAGGCAATGGCAAGTCCGTCAAAGGTACTTGTTCCTCTTCCGATCTCATCAAGGATGATAAGAGAATCTTTGGTTGCATTTCTTAAAATGTTTGCAACTTCATTCATTTCAACCATGAAAGTACTCTGACCCGAAAAAAGATCGTCCGAAGCACCTACTCTGGTAAATATACGATCGCATATTGATATGTCGGCTGAATCGGCCGGAACAAAGGATCCCATTTGGGCCATTAATACTATAAGAGCATTTTGTCTCATATAGGTACTTTTGCCTGCCATATTCGGGCCTGTGATAATTGAGATCAGATTCTCGCCCTGGTCCAGATAAAGATCGTTTTTAACATACAATCCGCTCGGTATGACCTGCTCAACCACGGGATGTCTGCCGCCTTTTATATTTATATAGCCTTTTTTGTTAAGTTTAGGTCTTACAAATTGATTTCTGTCAGCAACAAATGAAAGGCTTGCAAGTACATCCAGTTTAGATATAACATTCGCTGTTTGCTGGATCCGTCCTATCTCGTTCGAAAGAGAATCAAGGATTTCCATATATATATCATATTCAAGCCTGACTAGTTTTTCATCAGCGCCGAGAATGGTATTTTCAAGTTCTTTAAGTTCTGGTGTATAGAATCGCTCTGCGTTTGCAAGAGTCTGTTTTCTGATGTAATCTTCCGGAACAAGATCTTTGTAGGAATTGGTTACTTCAAGATAATATCCGAAAACTTTATTGTATTTAACTTTTAGATTCTTTATACCTGTTCTTTCTCTTTCTTTTTCTTCGAGCCTGGCAAGCCACTTTTTTCCGTCGATCTTTGCAGAACGAAGAGTATCCACATCTTCCGAAAAGCCTGTTTTAATAATATCTCCGTCTCTTACCGAGACAGGTGGTTCTTCAGCAACAGCTGCTTCAATAAGACCGCAAAGATCGCTCAAAGTATCAAGCGATTCTTTCAGTTCTTTTAGAAGCGAAGAACCGAATTCAGAAAGAACGGTATTTATTCCCGGTAAAACCGAAAGAGATGTTTTAAATGCCAAAAGATCTCTTGGATTTGCAGTTTTGTATGAGATCCGCATTACAAGTCTTTCGAGATCGTAAACAGCCGTAAGATATTCTCTTAATTCATCCCTTGAAATAACAGAACCCGAAAGTTCTTCTATCGCATCATATCTTTTTTCTATTTCTTCTTTGTTTATCAGAGGGAACTTTATCATATCCCGGAGTAACCTTGCACCCATTGCTGTTTTGGTTTTATCAAGGACCCAGAGAAGACTTCCTTTTTTATCCTTGTCCCGCATGGATTCCACCAGTTCAAGATTACGAAGGGAGGAACTGTCTATTAACAGAAATCTGTCGGTTGCATAGGGCCTGATTGTCCGAATATGGACTAATTCATTTTTCTGGGTTTCCAAAAGATAAGAAAGAAGTGCTCCGGAAGCTATCATGGCTATGGGAAGATCATATAGCCCCAGTGCCTTTGTGTTATTTACCTTAAAATGTCTGGTAAGTACGGATGAAGCATCCTCATCCGAAAAATAAGTATCATCACGAGCCGCAGGATTTATTCCGTTTTGTTTAAAATTCTGGCAGATTTCGGGAGCAGTCATAATAAAAGGACTGTTGCAGATAACTTCACTGGGTTTTAATTTTTCAAGCTCATCAAACAACCTGTCTTCTTCTTCGAATTCTCCCGTGATAAAATCTCCCGTGGACACATCACAAAAAGCAGCTCCGAATCTGTCGGAAATAAAACATAAACAACAAACATAGTTGTTTTTTCCGTCTTCAAGAACTGTTGTGTCTGTGATGGTTCCCGGAGTAACCACCCTTATTACTTCTCTTTTAACCAGCCCCTTGGCTTCTTTTGGGTCTTCCATCTGTTCGCCGATGGCAACTTTGTATCCTTTTTTAACGAGTCTTGATATGTAGCTGTCCGCTGCATGAAAAGGAACTCCGCACATGGGAGCCCTTTCATCAAGACCGCAACTTTTTCCTGTGAGTGTAAGCTCAAGTTCTCTTGAAACAGTTATGGCGTCGTCAAAGAACATTTCATAGAAATCTCCCAAACGATAAAAAAGGATATAATCCTCATATTGCTCTTTTGTTTCAAGATACTGAAGCATCATCGGAGTAAGTTTTTCGTAGTCGATATTATTTTGCATAATCCTTAATAACCGCTTCCGCTACCTTCATTCCGTCGATGGCTGCGGAAAGGATCCCTCCTGCATATCCTGCGCCCTCTCCGCAGGGATACAATCCATTGTAATTTGAAACGAACCTGTTGTCTCTTGGAATTCTTACAGGAGAAGAAGTTCTGCTTTCCACTCCTGAAAGTAAAGTGTTATCTGCAGCAAAGCCCGGTATTTTCTTTCCGAAGTCTTCCATTCCTTCACAAAATGAAGAAAAGATATCGTCCGAAAACAGACTTGACAGATCAGACGCTTCACCAATTCCTTTAAGTCTTGTAAGGTTACCTTTTATATTACCCTTTTCTTTGTTTTTAAAATCCTTGTAAAACTGCTGCGGAACTGCTCCGCGAGCAAGTTCAAAGGCCTTTTTCTCAAGTTCTCTTTGATATTTTATTCCTGACAAAGGATATGATTTGTCGAATTCTTTGTCTCCTACCGATACAACGATAGCTGAATTGGCATTTTCCGAATCCCGTTTTGAATAGCTCATACCGTTTACTGCCAAAAATCCATTTTCAGAAGAGGCGTTTACAACATATCCTCCGGGACACATACAAAACGAATATACTCCTCTTTCGTTTCTGGTCTGACAGGAAAGACGGTAGGAGGCTGCCGGGAGTATCAATGCCGCCTTTTTGCCGTATTGTCTTTCATTTATCAATTCCTGCGGATGTTCAACCCTAAGCCCCACGGCAAAATCCTTTGCCTGCATATTTACACCGGAATCATAAAGCGAGAAGAAAAGATCTCTTGCACTGTGGCCTATCGCAAGAATAGCGTGATCTGTTTCTATAATATCACCACTTTTTAACTTTAGTCCGGTTACGGAATTACCTGAAGTAATTATATCCGAAACACATGTCTGATATCGAACTTCTCCTCCGGATGCTATTATCTCGTTTCTGATATTTGAAACAACGGTCATTAAAACATCCGTACCTACATGTGGTTTGTATTCATACAATATATCTTCATTTGCCCCGCATTTGGCAAAGGTATTTAAAATATAATTTATTCTGCCTTCTTTGTCTTTAACCTGACTTGAAAGCTTTCCGTCAGAAAAAGCTCCTGCCCCGCCTTCACCGAACTGTACATTTGAATCCAAAAGAAGTTTGCCCCCGTCAAAAAAATCGGAAACATCCTTTTGCCTGTCTTCTACCTTTTTGCCTCTTTCAAGAACTATCGGTCTGTATCCGCATTTAGCCAGGATAAGGGCGGCAAAAAGTCCTGCAGGTCCCATGCCGACCACCACAGGTCTGTATTTTGGAGCTGCGCCTAAGGCGTCCGGAAGTTTATATATCACTTCTCTGTATTCGTTAACATCACGGCTTTTTTTATATTTTCCCGAGATATTAAGACATGCGCTGTAAACAAAATAAACTTCATCGGGTTTTTTACGTGCATCTATGGAGCGCCTTATTATTTTAAAATCCGAAAGATCTGAAGTTTTGACTCCCAGTTTTTTGGCACAGAGTCTTTTGGTTTCCAAAACTTCGTTAAAATCTGTCCCTACAGGGATACGTATCTGATCTACTTTAATCATCTGCTGCTGCGGCCTCTCCCGCTATATAGCCTCCGGTAAATGCCCACTGGAGATTATAACCTCCGCAATCTCCGTCAACATCTAAAAGTTCTCCGCATATATAAAGCCCCTTTCTTAAAAAAGAGCCCATGGTCTGCGGATCGATATCGGAGGTATCTATGCCTCCTGCAGTTACCTGTGAGCGTTCAAATCCTTTTGTGTCGGTTACATATAGTCTGTAATCAGTCAGTAAATCTGAAAGGGCACGAATACTTTCAGCACTTGGAATATCAACGGAATCGAGTGAATTCGACTTTATTATTGATTTTGCCATCTCCTCCGGAAGCAAAGTGTTTAAAATATATCTGCCTCCTGATGATGCCCTTTTTAAAAGCATGTCATAAACATGATCGCTATCCGATTCCGGGAAAAAATTAATACTTATAACAGGTTTTTCCCCGTTAATAAGATCCATTGAAACAAAACGTGATATCTGAAAAACCGCGATACCTGACACACCGTATTCCGTAAGCTGAAGTTCTCCCGTGGCGGTATGACCTTTGTATGAAACCGAAGCACTCATCCTTTCTTTTGATGTTTTAAAAAGGGGATCTTTTTTACATACCAAAGGAACAAGTGCGGGATAAGGAGTGATAAGCTTATGTCCGAAACTTTGTGCCAGTTTATAAGCACTCCCGTCAGAGCCGGTATCCGGAGCAGAAGCTCCGCCGCATGCGAGGATCACCTTGTCGGCTTCATAATGCCATCCGTCGGTATTTAAAACAAATCCCGTTTTTTCATAACTTATGGATATGATTTCCTTCGATCCCAAGAATCTTACGTTGCCCAGACTTTCAAGTTTAGTTATAAATGCATCTCTTACAGATTTGGCCTGTTGGTTTCTGGGATAAATATATCCGTCTTTTACCGTAATATCTATATTTAGCTCATCAAATACAGATAATAAAAAAGATAAAGGATGGGAAGTGATAACTTTATTATAAAAATCTTCGTCATTCCCGTGAAAGCACGATATGCTTTGATGTTCGTTTCCTATGTTTCCTCTTCCGGACCCTGTACGCAGAAGTTTTTTGCCTGCGGACGGATTTTTGTCAAAAAGAAAGATCTTTGCATCTTTATTATGGATCGCCGCCGAAACGGCTGCCATAAGACCGGCAGCACCGGCTCCTATAACCGCTATTGTCATAGTAATTTAAACCTCTTTGCGATAGCTACAAGTTTATCTCCTTTGGGAAGTCTGGATAGTTCATTGCTTCCGATCCCTTTGATGAAGAGTAAGAAGAAGAAATATACCGGAACTGATATTATTATACTGATAACGCAGGCAATAGCATTGTTTTTTGATACGTTTAAAGTAATATAATATGCTGCCAGACAAAAGCCTCCCATAATAAGGGATGCAACAAAAGGTTTTGCAAAAACACCTATAAGATCAAGCTTAGTTCCACTGTATTTTTGAATGGAATATTCATTTAAAATGCACATTATAAGAGCATAAAAAGTGTTTGCCAGTACAACCGCAAAAATATTGAGTTTGAAACCATACATACAAAGTACAAGGAAAACTGCCTGGATCACAAGGGCTACGGCCGCATGTATTACAGGAATTTTCATTTTGTCGATTCCCTGAAGAATACCGTTCGATAAGGTTGAAAGTGAATAAAAAACTATAGATGAGCATCCAACCATGAGCATGTAAGCGGATGTGGGATCACTGTCACCAAAAAGAAGCTGCATTATAGGTCCGGCAAGAACCGCAACTCCTATCATACAGGGAAAAGCTATTATCATAACAAATCTGGTGGCTGAGGTGATCTGGAATTTGACCATCTCATGTTCCTTGTTTCTGAATGCAGCTGTTAATGCCGGTACGCTGGATGCTGCCATTGCCGAGGCGATAGAAACCGGCACATTGATGATAACCCTGTACTGACCGGTGAAAACACCCCACCATTCACTTATGTCTTTTGGTGCATAACCTTGTGCATTTGCAATCTGCTTGAACATTCCGGTATTTATTATTGCAGAGATGTTATAAAGCGTGGTAGAAAGCAGAACCGGAACGATGGTAACAAAAAGTGTCCACATTATGGTTTTATAGCTTTCATCACCGGTACTCTTATCTCGTCTTATTTTTTTGTCGAAGGATCTTTTAAAGATCGCATATACGAAGACCATAAAAGCCAGGGCTGTTGCAGCTCCCGCAAATGTACCCCAGGTTCCTCCGGCAGCTCCGTAAGCCGCAGCCATCTGCTCTTTATGGCCGAGAACTCCGCCCATCTTCATTCCCACATCGAACAAAAAATAAGCTGCAACAACACTTACAACAGCATTTATTATCTGTTCCGCTATCTGGGAAAGTGCAGAGGGCATCATTGTACCCATTCCCTGGAAAAATCCCCTTAAAACTCCGACGATAGCTACCATGAAAATAACAGGAGCAAGAACTCTAAGAGCAATGTTGGCAAAGGGTGTACGAAGAAGTTCTCCGCAGAAAAAATCAGCTCCGAAAAACACAACAAGAGAAGCGGTACCTCCCGTTACCGAAGCAAACAGGAGTGACCCCTTCAAAATCTTGTTAACATTCTTAAATTCACCTGCCGAAACTTTAGCGGCTACAAGTTTTGATACAGCAAGCGGAATACTGTATGCGGAGATTATCAGCATAATACTGTAAATCTCAAATGCAGTTCCGTAATAGTCATTTCCGCTCTTACCGATTATTCTGACAAGAGGAAGTCTGTATAACAGACCGACAACTCTTGATACTATTGATGCTATGGCCAGAATCGATCCTTGTACCAAAAAACCTGTATCATTTTTTTTAGTACTCATTAACGATTAAAATCTTTCCTGTTCTTGTAAAATTGATTTCCCGAGGCCCGGTTTTCTTCTATAAGACTAACCCAGGTCTTACCGGGATTTAATACCAGTTCATTGCCTTTTTTGTCGTAATATTTAGTAATATCATTATCTGATTTTTTCTCCCAGGTAATACTTACAACTTTTCCGTTTGTTATATATTTTCCTTCGCCTGAACCGTTAAGCGTAAGATTCAGCTTATATGTACCTGAGTAATTTGTACAGGGTACATTTTGTAAGATAATGTTTTTAACCTTGATCTGTTTGTTGTCAAGGGCGTCGGTTTCTTTTCCGCCGTGTTCAAATCTTTGATATAATCCGGTTTTCTTATTGTAAACAAAATAAGGATCGTTATCGGGATAATAAAGAGTTACAACTTCGCAATCCTTTTTCCCTTCAAACGTAACGGGTTTATCTTCTGTCGTAAATTTAAAATGCTGCTCGTATTTTTTGCTTCGTTTTGATTTATAGTTTTTAAGTTTAAGTCCCGCTTCAATTCCTTTGGAACTGGTATATGCATTATGAGGTGCTCTTCTGTCGGAACTTCTGTAGTAGCTGGCATTGTAAGAAGCGCCTTCAATTCCGTTCACATAGTCTATAAATCCGGATTGAAGAAGGGCTTTTCCTTCGGTACTTTGTCCGAAACACATATAAACTGCACCATATTCTTTTGCTATCTTGGGATAATAAGGTCTGCAGCTTCTTACATTACCTATACGATCCATTCCTTTGTAATCTTCAAATATAGCCATAAGTCTGGTGATCCCGCCTTCAACCGGACATTCATAAATTACTCCGGCCTTATTTATTCCGTAGTGGGGAAGGCAGGCAGAAGTGTTTTCGACCATAAGAGCAATAGGTCTGACCTTTGATAATTTATTTGATATGGGCTCACCCGTAAGAATACTTCTGGGCCCGGAATAAACCTCCGGCTCTTTTGCTTCTTCCTGTTCTGTTTCTATAGCGGCATCTGTTGTTTGGATAACCGGTAATTCTTGTTCGACTTTTTCTTCCGGTTTTGAACCACATCCCGTAAATAATACTGTAAATGTCAATGAGAGTCCAAGAAGTGTAACTAAATTTTTTTTCATTTCAACATTAATCTCCTATATCTCTGTTTATTCCTGTCTGATCCAGAATGCTTTTTTGGTGCGCCTCCATTTCAAGCCGCATATTTTCTTCCATATGATCATAACCCATTAAATGTAACATACTATGGACAATTAAAAAAGCAAATTCTCTTTTTTTCGAATGTCCGTATTCTTTAGCCTGATCACATACGTGGTCGTAAGAAATGATGATATCTCCGAGTATGACCTCATTTGTGTCCGGGTCAAGTGAAAAATCATCTATAGATGAAAAATCCCCGGGGTGTTCATATTCTATCATCGGAAATGATAAAACATCTGTGGGTTTATCGATTCCGCGAAATTCGTTATTTATTTCTCTTATTCTCTCATCATCGACTATCGTAAGAGAAACCTGAGCCGGTTTATTAAAACCCTCATAAGTAAGGGCGGCAAAAATGACTTCTTCAGCCAGCTTTTTGGCGTCAAACGAAAACTGCGTTTCTGTTTCTTCTTCAAATAAAACAGTCATTTAACGTTTTTCCTCCTGTACAAGTCGTTCTCTGATTTTGAGGAATTTATTCATGCCAAGTCCGGAATCATCAAAAATGCCTGTATTGGATAATTCATTCAAGGTCTGATATATAAGCATATTCTGATTCCAGTTACTATCCATCGAATCACTTTGATTTTTAATTACTTCTATTTTTTTGACTACATGATCGGCCATAAGTACTATTGCGGATTCCAAAGAAGTGGGTTTCCTGTTTGTGCCTTCGTATTCATACAATATACTGATAAGTTCTTTGGGAAAATTGTAGCGGTGTGCAACTATGATCGCATTTTCCGTTTCCGGATCTCCGTAAATCTTTCCAATTCGGTAATAAATTCCGCCTGCAGCTGCAAGATTGGCATCTGCACCAACCTCAAGCGCACAGTCTCTTGCCAACTCTCCTACCCTAAGTGCATGAGCATAATCTATGATCGAATATTCTTTAAGCTCAAGCAACAGAGGATGTTCCTCGTCCAATAAGGTATCATAGAAGGCTTCTTTTTCTCTGGAAAGAATATCACTAAGAAAAGGAAACAGAGTCATAACAAAGATCGCGGCCAAAGCTCCGGCAACACCTGCAAATATCAGATGATCTACCGCAAGCTCCTGATAGGTGTAGTAATAAAATGTGACCTTTATTGTAAATTCCGCCATAAAGATCATAAGTGCCGGCCATACCTTATGCCTGAACTGCGTTTTTTTCATATAATCACAGAGCAGGCCTGCAAAGATACATTCAAACACATATGCAAAGATCACAGTATGAGGAACAGCATCCGTTATGCAAAGCAAAAGGATCATTCCCATGCTCATAGACATGGAAAGCATCCCATCAAGTTCACATGCCAAAAACGCTACCAAAAGAGCGACCGGGAAAAACATAACCGGTATGTATTGTGACAGATCTATAAGTATCCAGCCTACCAAAAGGACAAGGAGCAGATTTCTGTAATTTGTTCCGTTATAGAAGCCTTCTTCGGAGCGCCTTTGTGTGATAACGGTAAGGAAAATTGCAAGTGTCAGCATAAGTGCTATTATAACGAAGATTATCATATCTTTTATTTCAAAAGATCTTCTAAGGCACAAATATATACATTGACCTATACATAATACAATTCCTGCGATCAAAAACAATATTCTTATCGGTGAAAATTTTTCCTCTTTCATCTTTTTTGTTTATTTCCTTGTTTTGATTTTTCGTATGCCTCATAAGCATTTACTATCTTTTGTACCAAAGGATGTCTTACAACATCTGCACCGGTTAGATTGCAAACCGCTATATCATCTAGCTTTGACAAGACCTTTAGCGCAACATCAAGTCCGCTTTTTGCTCCCGGGGCCAGATCTTTTTGAGTGGCATCACCGGTTATGACCGCCTTTGAACCAAAGCCTATTCTGGTAAGAAACATCTTCATTTGGGCAGGAGTTGTATTTTGGGCCTCATCCAGAATAATAAAAGCGTTGTCGAGAGTACGCCCTCTCATATAGGCCAGAGGAGCTACTTCTATCAGTCCTCTTTCCATATTACGCTGAAAACTTTCAGCACCCATGATCTGATATAATGCATCGTATAAAGGTCTGAGATAAGGATCTACTTTACTTTGCAGATCACCGGGTAAAAATCCGAGTTTCTCTCCTGCCTCTATTGCAGGTCTTGTCAGAATTATCCTTTCTATCCTCTCCTGCTTAAATGCTGTTATAGCCATTGCCATTGCCAGATAAGTTTTACCGGTTCCCGCAGGGCCGACCCCGAAAACTATCATTTTATCTCTGATGGCATCCACATAAGATTTTTGTCCCAAAGTCTTAGGCTTTACGGGTTTGCCGGAAATTGTATGACATATGGTATGATCGTCCATACTTACAAGCGGATGATCGTCTATCTTATCTTTAAGGGAAATCGCATACCTGATATTTTGCTCAGTGATCTGTGTGCCTTTGCCTGACAAAAGTGCAAGTTCTTTCATTATGTTTTCGGCGTAATCAACATCTCTTGGCTTGCCTGAAATTTTAAGCTTGTCTTCCCGTGCAACAATATCAACCCCAAGGAGTTTTTCAAGAAGTTTTAAATTCTTGTCAAACTCTCCGAATATATTTAAAAGATCCCCTGCAGGGATCATCATCTCCCTTTCTTCCATTTAACCTCCAGTTACTTGTCATAGGGCTCACCTCTCATGATCCTGAAACTTCTGTAAATCTGTTCCAAAAGGATTATTCTCATGAGTTGATGAGGAAATGTCATTTTTGAAAAACTAAGAGACATATCTGCCCTTTTCATTACGGATTGAGATAAGCCGAGTGATCCTCCGATCACAAAGCTTAAATCCCTTCCGTCAAATATCATGTGTTCATCCAAAAAAGCCGCAAGTTCTTTTGAACTCTTTTGCTTTCCTTCTATTGCCAAAGCGATCACGAAATCGTCTTTGTTTAAAGCTCCGATTATCCGCTCTCCCTCTTTATCGAGTATTACCTCTCTTTCCCTGTCGGAAAGCTTGTCGGGAGTTTTCTCATCGGATACTTCGGTTATAGTAAGCCGCGAATATCTTTGCATACGTTTTTCGTATTCCGCGATCGCTGCTCTGTAAAATTCTTCTTTAACCTTACCGACACAAACCAGGTTAATTTTCATCAGTTTCTTCCTCCTTGGATTCAGGCAGGTAAGAATAACTGCATCTTAATACATCACTGTAAAGTCCGTGCCTGTCAACAACGATCACGGAAAGAATCGAATCACCTTTGGGAATATAGATCGGTTCGGTATAAAGCTGTGATTCTTCCGTAGGATCTTTTCCGCCCCAGGTATAATAAATCTTTCCCTTTTTGGCGTTCGTTGTAATAGTTATGGTTGTCGGATTTAAAAACACACCTGTCATTGGTGAAACTATCGGTCTTTCCGGTTCAACATAGGCTATATTATAAGACTCTTCTCTGACAGGACCTTTTTTGCCTTCTGAATTTACACAAACGGCTTTTACAGTATACGTTCCCTCGGCAAAGGAAATTTTTGCATTGTATTTAAGACCGTTATTTACATCAGGCTCACTGCCGTCAAGCGTATAATAAATATCCATTTTCGAAGAAGAACGAAGTATAAGATTGATATCGTCTGTATAATTCCCTCCGGGTTTCGAAAACTCGGGAGTACATATGTAATATTTATTATATAAAGTCTTTTCCTCATCCGTTAACGCATATGATTCCAATTGTTGCATCCCGTCATAATCATTGCTTTCGGAATAAGTTTTAAGCAATTCTTCATATGCGGCAGAACTTGAATTATCAGCAGAAAGTGCATCAAAAAAATACTGCCGCGCTTTTTCGACATCACCTAATCCCTTATAACCTTTTCCGGCTCCTATCATGGCATCCACCGAAGATTCGTTGCGATTAAGCGCCTGTTCATAAAGTTCGGTTGCTTTCTTATAATCTCCCGAAAGCAATTTATTTGATGCCCGTTTCATAAGTGTTGAATACATATTCATAACAAGAAGTATCAACGTAAGAATAAGGAGCAAGGCCAAAAGTCCTGCAATAACAAGTCTTATAACTCTTCTGCCGTGTTTTGCCGGTTTTGTTTCAGTATCATATCCCGACTTTCCACCGGATCCTCCGGATGTATTTGATCCGTTGCCTTGTGGAAGCGGGATCTGACGGGATTGATCCGATTTCGGATTTTTCTTTTCCAGCATTGAAGGCAAAATGTCATCTTCCAGCAAATTATAGTCCGGAACTATCTGATTGGCTTTTCCGCATATGGGACAATATATAAGGCCTTCTTCAATTTCGGTCTTACAATTGGAACAGATCATTAAATCTCTCCTTTAGCACTCACACAATTATTCATAAGCATAGCTATAGTCATAGGTCCGACTCCGCCGGGAACAGGAGTTATTGCAGAACATTTATCCTTAACCGAGTCAAAATCAACATCTCCGCAAAGTTTACCGTTTTCATCTCTGTCCATTCCGACATCGATCACCACTGCACCCTCTTTAATGTATTCATCGTTTACAAACTTAGCTTTTCCTATTGCAACGATAAGAATATCCGCCTGTTTTGTGATCTCTTTTAAATCTTTCGTATGAGAATGTGTTATGGTAACTGTCGCATTTTCCCGAAGCAAAAGAAGGGCCATGGGTTTACCTACTATATTGCTTCGACCTATTATAACGGCATGCGCACCATCCATATTTATATTCGATCTTTTAAGAAGCTGTATGATCCCGGCGGGTGTGCAGGAAACATATCCTTTTTGTCCGATGGAAAGTGCACCGACATTTTGAGGATGAAAGCCGTCCACATCTTTTTCCGGTGCGATAGCTTTGATGACGGTATCTTCGTTGATGTGTGAAGGCAGTGGCAACTGAACTAAAATTCCGTCTACCGAGTCATCTTTGTTAAGGTCCGATATCAGACTAAGCAGCTCCTCTTCACTGGTAGAATCAGGCAACTCATGTGAAATGGATCTTATTCCGATATATTCGCAGGCTTTCTTTTTGTTTCTGACATAAACCTGTGATGCAGGATCTTCGCCAACAAGAATTACCGCTAAAGAAACCTCTGTACCCTTTGCATTAAGTCCGGATACCTTCTCTTTAAGTTCATCTTTAATATCCTGTGAAATCTTTTTTCCGTCTATTAATGTGCTCATACTTATCCCCTTATCTGATCAGAATAATCCTGTTATTCTTCCGTTTTCATCAACATCTATGCCATAAGCCGCAGGCTTTTTGGGAAGGCCCGGCATAGTCATTATATCTCCGAGTACCGCTACAACGAAGCCGGCTCCTGCACTTGGATATACTTCTCTTACATTTATGGTAAATCCCGATGGTCTTCCGAGAAGTTTTGCGTTATCCGAAAGTGAATACTGTGTTTTGGCCATACAGACAGGAAGGTTATTCATACCTAAGGATACGAGCTTGTCAAGTGACCTTTTAGCTGCCGGTGAAAAACTTATTCCGTCCGCTCCGTAGATTTCCTTTGCAACGGTTTCTATCTTCTTGTCAAGAGGCATATCGTCCGGATACAAAGGTGTGAATTCACTCTTTTTATTATTCAGTGTATAAAGAAGCTTGTCCGCAAGTTCAGCTCCGCCCTTTCCTCCGTCGGCAAAAACCTTGGAAAGTGCAAACTCGGCACCTTTTTCTTCACAGAAAGCTTTGACAAAATTAATCTCAGCGTCTGTATCACTTGCAAAGGAATTAAGCGTAACAACTACTGGAACTTTATATTTGTGAAGATTCTCGATATGTTTTTCAAGATTGACTATACCTTTTGAAAGTGCGTCGAGATTTTCCGCAGACAGCTCATCCTTCGGAATTCCTCCGTTATATTTAAGAGCCCTTATTGTTGCTACAAGTACAACCGCATCAGGTGTAAGACCTGCCTTGCGGCATTTGATATCAAAGAATTTTTCTGCCCCGAGATCAGCGCCGAATCCGGCTTCGGTAACAACGATATCGGCAAGTGAAAGTGCTGCTTTTGTAGCTCTTACAGAATTACACCCGTGAGCAATGTTTGCAAAAGGTCCACCGTGAATGATCGCCGGAGTATGTTCAAGTGTCTGTATTATATTAGGCTTTATGGCATCAACCAAAAGGGCGCTCATAGCTCCCGTAGCATTCAGGTCATCTGCCGTAACGGGATCTCCGTTAAAATTATATGCTACGATTATTTTTCCGAGTCTTGTCTTAAGATCATTTATATCTTCGGCAAGACAGAAAATAGCCATTATTTCCGAAGCTACGGAAATAACGAAGTGATCCTCTCTTACCATTCCGTCGGCTTTTGCTCCAAGGCCTATAACTATATTACGAAGAGCCCTGTCGTTCATGTCTTCACATCGTTTCCAAACAACGTTACGAGGATCTATGCCAAGCTCGTTACCCTGTTGAATATGATTGTCAAGCAGTGCTGCAAGCAGATTGTTGGCACTTGTTATAGCGTGAAAATCTCCCGTAAAATGAAGATTTAAGTCCTCCATGGGAACCACCTGGGCAAAACCACCGCCGGCTGCTCCGCCCTTTATTCCGAAACAAGGCCCAAGTGAAGGCTCTCGAAGAGCAAGCGCTACTTTTTCTCCTTTTAAAGAAAGAGCATCCGCAAGACCGATACTTGTGGTAGTCTTGCCTTCACCTGCGGGGGTAGGATTGATTGCTGTAACTAGTACAAGTTTCCCCTTTTTGTTTGAGGATATTTTTTTCAGATGATCTTCACTGATCTTGGCTTTGTATTTGCCGTATAATTCAAGATCATCTTCGGGAATGCCGAGCTTTTCGGCAACTTTTGAAATATGCTCTTTTTTGTTTTCCTGTGCAATTTCAATATCAGATTTCATAATTCCCTCCTATGAATTTACTATCGCCTCAAACTCCTCCATGCTAAGAAGGATTTTTCTTGGCTTGGTCCCTTCTTCGGGTCCCACAACACCTGCTTCTTCAAGCTGATCCATAATTCTCGCTGCCCTGTTAAAGCCGATCTTAAGACTTCTTTGAAGCATTCCTATGGATCCTTTTTCTTTTTCGATGATAATTCTGCCCGCATCGGCAAAATACTGATCCCGGCCATCATCAAATCTGCCGGAATCAGAGCCTATGGAAGTAGCTCCGCTTTCGGCGGCTCCCGCTTCCATTGCTTCCATTACTTCCTGAGTATCCGAAGATGTGCCGTATTCCTGGTTTCTAATAAAGTCACATACTTTTTCGACTTCTTCATCAGATACAAATGCGCCCTGAACACGCATGGGTTTCGGTGCGCCCTGCGGATAGTAAAGCATATCTCCTTTACCAAGCAGCTTTTCTGCCCCGTTCATGTCAAGTATCGTTCTTGAATCAACTCCGCTTGTAACCGCAAACGCTATACGGGAAGGCATATTTGCTTTTATAAGACCTGTAATGACATTTACGGATGGCCGCTGTGTTGCGATAATAAGATGAATACCTGCTGCTCTTGCAAGCTGGGCAAGACGACAGATCGCTTCCTCCACTTCGCCCGAAGCCACCATCATAAGGTCTGCAAGCTCGTCTACAATAACTACTATCTGCGGCATTTTTTCGGTAGCTATCTTTTCTCCGTTAACTTCAATGCAACCGTTTTTAATTTTGGCATTATAGCCCTTCATATCCCTGACACCGGCTGAGGCAAATTTATTGTATCTGTCCGTCATCTCTCTGACCGCCCAGTTAAGCGCTGCAGCTGCCTTTTTGGGATCGGTAACGACCGGTACCAAAAGATGAGGGATGCCGTTATATACGGAAAGCTCAACTACCTTGGGATCTATCATGATAAACTTAACATCATCCGGAGATGCATGATATAGAATACTCATGATTATGGTGTTTATACAAACGGATTTACCTGATCCGGTAGCACCCGCGATAAGTACATGAGGCATCTTTGCTATATCCGAAATGACGGTTTTTCCGCCAATATCTTTGCCGGCAGCAAATGATATAAGTGATTTTTCTTTTTTAAATTCTGCTGTTTCCATCATTTCCCTAAAAGGGACCATGACTACGTTTTTGTTCGGCACTTCAATACCGACAGCTGCCTTTCCGGGTATGGGAGCTTCAATCCTTATATCCTCGGCTGCAAGATTCAGTTTTATATCATCTGCAAGACCTACGATACGTGATACCTTGACTCCCTGTTCGGGAGAAAGCTCATATCTTGTAACTGCAGGTCCGATGCTGGCCTCGGTGATCTTTACGTTTACACCGAAATTTTCAAGTGTGGTCTGAAGACGTTTCGCCGTTTCCTGAACAGCTTCAGCCGTATCCTGTGCACCCCTTTTTATGGGGTTAAGCAAATTGGTATCGGGCAAGATATAAGGCTTTTTAGGCTTTGGCTTTGGCATTGGTTTGGGCTCAGGTTCTTTTTGGGCCGGTGTATCTTCAGGTGTTACCGTATCCTTATGTTCCGGTAAGGGTTCGGCTT
Organism: Lachnospiraceae bacterium; assembly: GCA_024693455.1. GTDB lineage: Bacteria > Bacillota > Clostridia > Lachnospirales > Lachnospiraceae > Weimeria. The sequence goes on along the minus strand of JAILKW010000129.1, from coordinate 13,401 downwards.
TTTCGTATACAGGCTCTTCATATGTATCAGCAGGATGATCATTAAGATCGGCTTGAGTCTCTTCGTATATATTTTCCTCGTTATAAGGGGATATATATGTTTCCTGCTCACTGACTTCCGAAGTAACCGGAACATAGTCTTCGTTTATCTCATCACGGATTTCTGAGTCAATTTCATTTGAACCGTAGATTTCAAAAGTAGATTCCGAAGGATTGTTTGAATCAAGAGGAACTCTTTCGATTTCTTCTATGTTATCATCCTGTATTTCTTTTTCCTTCGATCTTTCCTTATATTCTTCTATATCTATGGGAGAAACTTCGTCCGAAGTCGTACTTGCACCGTTTATGGTAAGAAGATCTAAATTCATGCCGCCCTTTGGAACTTTTTTTTCGATCCTGAGTTCTTCTTTGCGTTCTGCGGCTTCTCTTTCTGCAGCTCTGGCTCTTGCTTCTTCCCGTCTTTTTTCATTTCTTTGTTTTTGTAATACCCTTCTTTCTTCGGCTGCTGCACGAAGTCTGGAAAGTAAAGCTCTTTCAGAGATCATTACCGAAGAAACTATCATAAGGATAATGTCTATGACATATGCGCCCACAAGACCGAAGCCCTTTGTAAGTAAAAATGCCAAAAGAGCCCCGAAAAAGCCACCACCTACATGGTTTTGCGATCCATTTACATAACCTTCTGTCGGACCAATGGGATTACTTCCGTTTATAAAGAGTTCGATCAAAAGATCCAGTAAGATCAGCATTAAAAACCCGAAAATGAGTTTTATATAAGCCAGTTTATTATTTCTGTTCGAAATAAAGAAAAAAGCACCTATACAGATCAGTATCGGAACTATATATGCAAGGATTCCGAAGAGACCGAATAATACTCCGGCACTTGCACTGCCTATAACTCCGCCAAGTCCAAGGTTTCCGAGAAATAAAAGCAGGGAAAAAGCAAGTATTGCCCAAAGAATTATATCCAAAGCTATGGGATTGCTTTCCTGCTCCTTGGTTTGTGAAGTTTTTTTTGTGTTTCGCTTTTTGCTTGTTTTGTTTGACATAAATAATATTCTTTTAAACTACACAAGACACCCTCCGGCGAATGCCGGAGGATGTCCGTTATTTATTCTGCGCTATCCCCTATTAAATAATTATAAAGCTCCTCATATTGAGCTTTTGAATTACTCCATGAGTAATCCTTTTGCATATTGCGCTCAACCATCTTGTTCCAATCCGTGCGTTTTGTAAAATAGATGCACTTGGAATAATTGATGATATTAAGAAGCTCATCCCCATTATAATTACGGAATGAGAATCCGTCACCCGTCTTATCATATTCGTTATAAGGTTCAACCGTATCCTTAAGTCCTCCGGTCTCACGTACGATAGGAACCGTACCGTATCTGTAACTCATAAGCTGTGTAAGTCCGCAAGGCTCAAATCTTGAAGGTACAAGGAATGCGTCTGCTGCAGCATAAACCTTTCTTGCAAGATCATCCGAATAACAGATATTGGCTGAAATTCTGTCAGGGTACTTCCATGCATAATGCCTGAACATATTCTCATAACGTGACTCACCTGTACCTATAACAACAAGCTGTGTGTTGTCATCTACTATACCCTCGATGCAGTAGTTGATAAGGTCAAGTCCTTTTTGATCGGTAAGTCGTGAAACAAGTCCGATCATGTACTTCTTGGAATCCACGCAAAGATCAAGCTCATCCTGAAGTCTTTCTTTGTTGATCTTCTTATTCTTGCGGAATGATGATACATCATACTGCTTGAAAATTGACATATCTGTTGAAGGATCATAGGTAATGTAATCTATACCGTTAACAATACCCTTCATATCGAAATGTCTTGAGGATAATAAACCGTCAAGACCTTCTCCGTAATAAGGTGTTTGTATCTCATTACAGTATGTGGGTGAAACAGTTGTTATGTAATCTGCATATACAAGTCCGCCCTTTAACATATTACCCGCTTTATTGCATTCAAGCTTATCAGGGGTAAAAAGATCCTTTGGCAGGCCTGAAAGTCCCTGAAGGGTCTCAACATCCCATACACCCTGGAATTTGAGGTTATGGATCGTCATCATAGACTTAATGCCCCAGAAGAACGGATTGCCCTGGAATAAAGTCTTAAGATAAACCGGTATAAGACCTGTCTGCCAATCATGACAATGAATAAGATCGGGCTTAAAATCTATAACCGGAAGCATGGAAAGAACCGCCTTGTCAAAGAAGGTGAATTTTTCCATATCATAGCGTGTATCACCATAAGGATAAAAGCATTCGAAATACTCAAGATTATCGATGAAATAATAGGTAATACCCATGAATTCATATTCCATTACCCCGACATATTTATCGCCGATATAAGGACCTACATCAAGATTAAAGCTTGTAACAAACTTAAAATTATCCCTATACTGAGGCGGTATGCATGTGTAACTGGGAATAACTACCCTTATATCCCAATATTGCTTGTCGAATTCTTTTGGTAAAGCTCCTACAACATCTGCCAGTCCTCCGGTCTTAACGAACGGAAAACATTCACTTGATGCGTATAAAATCTTTTTCATCGAAATAACCCTCCTAAATTTGGTAAACTAATCCTCTGTCTCTGCGTTATGAAAAACTTCCTGAACATCATCATCATCATCGAGAAATGAAAGTATTCTCTCAAAATTTGCGATATCCCCTTCGTCAGTAAGTGAAACATAATTCTGAGGGATCATTGAAACCTCAGCATCCGCCATAGGTATGTTTTCTTTTTCAAGGTTCTCTCTGACTGTTGAAAAATCAGCCGGATCGGTAAGAACAACATAACTGTCTTCTTCTTCGGTAAAGTCTTCTGCCCCGGCATCAAGAGTCATCATCATAAGATCATCCGCATCAAGATCTGTTTCTTCTTTTGCGATGATGATCTGCCCCTTTTCATCGAACATATAAGACACACACCCCTGTGTACCTATACTTCCGTGTCCTTTTGAAAAAGCGTTCCTGACATTGGCCGCTGTTCTGTTTTTATTGTCTGTCAGAGCCTTTACTATGATTGCTGTACCACTGGGACCGTATCCTTCATAGGTAACTGTCTCGTAATTAACGTTGCCCACATCACCGGCAGCCTTCTTAATACCTCTTTCTATGGTATCATTGGGCATATTGTTGGATTTAGCCTTGGCAATGACATCGCGGAGCCTTGAGTTATTATCCGGATCCGGACCGCCTTCCTTTACCGCAACAGCAATCTCACGCCCGATAATAGTGAAAATTTTACCTTTAGCAGCATCATTTTTTTCTTTTTTGTGCTTTATGTTAGCAAATTTTGAATGTCCTGACATTTTTCTCTTCCTTATTCTTTCTATAAAATCACATTTATCATATCATTTTTTTAATTGTCTTTCAACATCATGTTTTGGATGTGAAACATAGCGTTTTATTCGGAAAACGGTATGACTTTGGCTTTTAAAATTATATGCCCTTTGGTTTCAACCGCCTCGAAACGATATCCGTATGCATCAACCGTAACAGATTCATCATCTTCCGGAATGCTGCCGTATCTGTATATCATAAATCCGCTGAGTGTTTCTATATCATCTTCTTCGAATTCGATGGAGAGTTTCCCCGCAACTTCATCGAGCGGCGTCTTTCCGTCCATTATATAAGCTCCCTCTTCAGCCTCTTCTATCATGCCGTGCTCGTCATCGTGCTCGTCAAGGATATTACCTACTATCTCTTCGAGAATATCCTCTAAGGTAATAAGTCCGCTTGTCTGACCATACTCATCTATAACTATGTAAAGATGAGTCTTTTGAAGCTGCATCTGAGAGAAAAGTGTATGGATGCTGTGTGTTTCGGGAACAAATTCAGCCTTTCTCATAAGGCCGTCAATATCTCTTATCTTTCTTGCATAGTCATCTTTTTTTATACAAAAGGAAAACATTTCCTTCATATGGATCGTTCCGATTATATTATCAAGGTTGCCCAGATATACCGGAAATCTTGAATAATGACTGTTTTCAAAAACATGGATAGTCTCTTCAAGGGTCTTTTCCCCGTCAAGAGCCACAATATCATTTCTGTGTGTCATTATATCTTTTGCGGCTTTATCGTTAAACGCAAAAACATTTTGTATCATTTTGGCTTCAGTGGCCAAAAAAACACCCTGCTCATGTCCTTCCGCAACCATGGACATTATATCTTCTTCCGTAACATCGGAAGTGTTACCGAGTTTTTTCTTTAAACCCGAAAAAAAATCCGTAAAACTACCCAACGAATATCCTCCTGACTCTGTTCCCGAGATCACAGGCAAGTTCATAATTAAATCTACCGGAAATGTCACCAAGTTCCTCCATGGTTATGGTAACATCTCCATCATTTCCTATAAGTGTGACCTTATCAAGAAGGCCTGCATCCGGTATATCGGTAATATCAACCATCATTTGATCCATACATACTCTTCCGACTATAGGTGCCGGTTTGCCTTTTATTATAACCGAAGCTTTATTCGACAATGATCTGGGATAACCGTCCGCATAGCCGACGGGAATTGTTGCTATCCTTCGTTTGGACGGGGTAACATATATTCCGCCATAGCTAACCGGGCAACCCGCGGGAAGTTCTTTAATGTACACGATATGACTGTATAAAGAAAGTGCCGGTTTGAGAGGAAACGAGTGATCCATTTCATCCGAAGGCCATAAACCGTACATAACTATTCCAAGTCTTACCGCATCCATATTCATATCCGGAAGTTCCATAGCCGCTGCGGAATTCGAGCAATGTCTTATATCAAACTTAACTCCTCTTTTGTCCAGGTAATCTATCATTTGGTCAAATAAAGCCTTCTGCTTTATGGCATGGGACTTATCTACCTCATCCGCTCTTGCAAAATGAGTAAATATCCCTTCAGGGATCAGGTCTTTACACTTAAATATCTCCGCGATCTCATCCGCAGCTTCTTCGTTTACCTGATAACCGATCCGGTGCATGCCGGTATCTATCTTAATATGACAATATACTTTTTTTCCTGTTTTTTTAGCTGCAGCTGCATAATCTTTGGCCATTTGTGCTGTGAAAACAGCCGGTCTGATCTCATACTCCGCTATCTTCTCGTAGGAGTCGGGGAAGGTGTATCCGAGGATTAGGATCGGTTTTGTGATATTGTTTTGGCGCATCTCAAATGCTTCATCCGCAGTAGCTACGGCTATTCCGAATACTTCATCCCACTTTTCCATTTCTTTTGCAATGGGAATGGCTCCATGGCCGTAACCGTCTGCCTTTAATACCGCAAAAATCTTCACACCGTCATTTAATCTTTTTTTGCATTCTGTTATATTTGAACGAATAGCTCTTATGTCAACCGTTGCTGATAATCTCATCTCATCCATATTAATACCAATATTTATAAAACCTTTTTTATTCCACTTATAATATCAGATGCTTTCATGCCGGATTCTCCCATTTCGCTTGCAGCGTAACTTCCGGCAAGTCCGTGAATATATGCGGCAAGAGGTGCTGCCAAATTACCGGGTATCTTTTGAGCCATAAGACCGCCTATCATACCCGAAAGAACATCTCCGCTGCCGGCTGTGGCCATTCCGCTGCAACCGTTATCATTAATAAATCCCCTGCCTTTTTTATCAAATATAACCGTTGAAGAACTCTTTAATACAAGCGTAACGCCAAGATCCGAAGCATATTTTTCTGCTATCGGAAGTGCATTTTTTTCAATTTCTTCACGCATATATCCGGTCAGTCTTTCCATCTCGCCTATGTGGGGAGTAAAAACGCAGTCAACAGAGGCTATATGAGGATGTTCTTCGGAAAAAAGATTAAGTCCGTCTGCATCCAACACCAGGGGAAGTTCGCAATAAGACGCAAGATAATCTATTACCGAAAAAGCCAGGGAGCTTTGGGAAAGTCCGCATCCTGCAACTACGACATCTGCCCAGCCGAGGTTCTCATCAATGATATCCTGAAAATTATATTCATCGATCTCCGCAAACATAGCTTCGGGAATAAGTGTCTGAAGTATATTTCGGTTTTCGGGAACCGATATTATCTTAACCATACCGCATCCGCAGGCAAAAGCTGAAGCTGCACACATATAAGCGGCGCCGGCCATACCGGATGATCCGGCTATTATAAGCACTTTCCCGTAAGTACCCTTATGACTGTCGGGTCTTCGGGCCGGGATCATTCTTGTTAGATCGCTGTTTTCTATCCCGAATATATACTTATCATCCGGTGAAAGGGATCTGTCTGTAATACCGATCCTGCCTCTTACCACTTCACCGCATAATGCTTTGCCCGGATACAGATGCTGGCCGATTTTTTCGAAACCGAAGGTTACGGTCACATCTGCATTAAAGGAATCACAGGACGCACTTCCGTCATCCGAAGACACCCCGGTCGGCATATCAACCGCTATCCTTTTGGCATTAAGTGTATTTGCAAATCCGGTGATTTCAGCCACCTCTTTGCGTAATTCTCCCTTAAATCCCACACCCGTAACAGCATCCACGATCAGTCCGAATCCGGACAATTCTGAAAGGTTGTCCAAAAACGGAACTTTGTAAATGGTTGCTGTTTCATACTGTCTCAAGCAATCCTTTGTCATTTTGGCTTTGTCGCCGCATAAATAAACCGCACTCTGATAGCCTTCCTCCCAAAGCAGCCTTGCAATTGCAATTCCGTCTCCTCCGTTGTTTCCCGAGCCTGCAAGAACAGCTATGCAGCAGTTTTTATCACAAAGACTTTTGATAACGTCGACAGTGAACAAAGCAGCCCGTTCCATAAGAACAAGACCGTCCATTTTAAATACTTCCTGAGTGTTTTTGTCAGCATCTTTCATCTGATCCGGAGTTACATATATTTTCATAAATCCCAGTCTTCCTCATCCTCATCATTGCTTTCTTTTTTATTGTCTGATCCGCCCGGACTTTCTCCGGGCTTTAACATTTGAGCATCAAAGTTTTCCGTGGGTTTTTCTTTTACAACAGTTTCTTTTTTGGGCTCGACATCTATAGTCTTATCGCTTATATCCTGTCCGGGTGAAGCTCCTGCGGAATCCTTGCTGACAAGCGCGATCTCAACATCGTTTTTGATATCGAAAATATTGATAACGTCTTTTCCGAAGATGTCATGCATGTAAGCATATATTTCCCTGTTGTTGATCTCTCTGTTTTGCTTTTTTATTATATTTTTCTTAAGATCTACCCTGACCTGGGCGATCCAATTTGCTATATCTTTTACTTCGTTTGTGTTACTTCGGAGCTTTTCGTAGGTGAATTTCATTGTTTCCATCATAAGCTCCTCGTTTTTTTCTTTTATCTGAGGAGGAAGATCCAAAAGTTCATCTTCATCTTCTTCAATTTTTTGATTCGTTTCTTCGATCAACTTCTTGTTTTGATCCAGGTTTACGGATTTTTCAAGTTTGCCGTCTTTGGATGTTTCCATATTGGCAACAATGCCTTGCATCAGTTTATTCTTAAGCTTTTTAAGTTCTTTTATCTCTGTTGTTAATTTTCCCTGTCTCGCAAGAAGTTCATTAAGTTCTGTTTCAAGTTCTTTGATCTCTTCCGGTTTGCCGCTTAAAGCAAACAGCCTGTGCCATTTTTGATCTAAAACCAAAACCGGTATTCTGGCTCCCTTTAGTGCAAGCTTAAAAGAATCTTCATCCATATTACACTCCCCCTCCGGTCATTTCATATGAAAGATTCATAAGCGACTCCGAAAGATGCACATTTTCAACAGCAACTCCGGAAGGAGTGTCAATATCAACATGTGCAAAATTCCAAAAGCCTTTAATTCCGTAAGAAATCAGTTCTGCGGCAACAGAAGGTGCATTCTCTTTAGGCATTGAAAGAACCGCTATATCAACCTTTCTGGACGTACAAAAATCCTTTAGTTCATCTGTATGCATAATCGGAATCCCGCATACAGTTTCTCCTTTCTTTTGTTTATCAAGATCAAATAATCCGATAAGAGAAAAGGCCTCATCACCTGCTATTATATAATTGGCAATAGCCCTTCCGAGATTTCCAACTCCGACAACAATTATGTCATTTACATTTTTAAGACCTAAAATTCTTCCGATCTCATCATGTAAAAAACTGACATTATAACCATATCCGGTCTGCCCGAATCCGCCGAAGTTATTAAGATCCTGCCTGATCTGTGAAGCTGTTACATGCATCAGAACCGAAAGTTCTCTTGATGAAATACGCTCGATCCCACTTTCAAGCAATTCCCCTAAATATCTGTAATATCTTGGCATTCTTCTGATCACTGCCTGTGATATTTCTTTTTCCATTTCATTTCCCCGTTGTTTAGCTAAGTTCTTCCCATTCGTCATAAAGAGGATCAAGCTTATTATCTATTTCCGAAAGCCTGGTTGAAATTTCATTTAACTTAGCTGAATTTGTCGCAACTTCATCTTTATACATTTCTTCGGATAAGCTTTGCTTTTCATCCTCCAATGCGGATATCTCATTCTCAACCTCAGCAAGACGAATCTGACGTTTCTTTTGTCTTGCAGCCTCTTTCTTTTGCTCCTCCCAATCTGCTTTCCCCGATGAAGTTGTATCTTTTGATACATTGTCTGTACTTGACACATCATCTTTTGAATCCGTATCCGGACTGTTTACATTATCTCTTTTTTCGAGATAATAATCGTAATCACCGTAAAAGATACGCAGTCCTTTTGAAGTAAGTTCAAGTATCTTTTCCGCACAGCTGTTTACAAAATATCTGTCGTGCGATACAAAAAATACTGTTCCGTCATAGATCGCAAGTGCATTTTCAAGTATTTCTTTTGATTGCATATCCAGGTGGTTTGTAGGCTCATCAAGGATCAAAAAGTTTGCATCCCTGAGCATAAGCTTTGCAAGAGATATCCTTCCTCTTTCACCTCCGGAAAGATCGCTTATCCTTTTATAAACATCTTCTCCGGTAAATAAAAAAGCAGCCAATACATTTCTGATTTTTGTATTATCAAGTCCGGGGTATGAGTCACTCATCTCATCAAACAAGGTTTTTGATTCATCAAGAAGCTGTTGTTCCTGATCGTAATATCCGATACTGACATTACTGCCTATGCGGATCACTCCTCCGTCGGCCGGCACCTGATCGTTGATTATCTTAAGAATTGTCGATTTCCCGATTCCGTTTTCGCCGATAAGAGCAACTCTTTCGCCTCTTGTGATATGAAATGACAGATCGGTAAACAGCTCTTTTTGACCGTAACTTTTAGAAAGACCCGAGACATCAAGAACATCCTCTCCACTTCGTTTTCCCGAAGAAAGAGAAAGCGTCATGGATGAATCCTCATCTTTGGGTTTCTCGATGAGTTCAATTTTATTAAGCTTTTTCACACGACTCTCAGCTCTTTTTATGGACTTTTCCCTGTTATAACTTCTGAGTTTTTCGATTACCGCTTTTTCATGAGCGATCTGCTTTTGCTGTTTTTCGTACTCGGAAAAACGAGCACTTAAATATATGTCTTTTTGTCTTACAAACTCGGAATAGTTTCCCTTATAATCCCGGATACCATGTTCAGATAAGTCTAAAACACGACTTACTACCCGGTCCAGAAAGTACCTGTCATGAGCAACTATTATAACGGCTCCTTTATAATTTTTAAGGAAACCTTCAAGCCATTCTATCGCTGTAATATCCAAATGGTTTATAGGCTCGTCAAGAAGCAGTATGTCGGGCTCGGAAAGCAAAAGCCTTGATAATGCGGCTCTCGTCTTCTGGCCTCCGGAGAGTTTTTTTACATCATGGGTAAATTCATCTTCCGTAAAACCCAAACCCTTTAATACGCCTACTGCTTCACTGCGATAGCTTTCTCCTCCTATAGAGGAAAAAATATGGCGTTTGTTTTCGTAGCTTTCCATGAAAGAATGCAGTTCATCCTCATCAAGGTCTGCCATTTTTTCTTCCATCCGGGAAAGCTCGTCCTCCATCTCGAGGATATCCGGACGAGCTTCTATCACGTAATCATATATGGTTCCGAAAGCATCTTCTTCCTGATACTGCGCAAGATATCCGAAGGAAGAATCCTTTTCGAAAATAATACTTCCGTCGTCCGATCTTTCTTCGCCCACTATTATCTTCAGAAGTGTACTTTTTCCACATCCGTTATTTCCGACAATTGCAGTCTTTTCTCCCTTATCGATCAAAAAAGACACTCCGGAAAACAAAAGATTACCGGGATATTCTTTTGAAACATTAGACACCGAAAGTAACATTAATTAATAAATCTCCTGTTAAAGAATTTTTTCAAGTTCTTCTCTTATTGCTACAATGAAGTCTTTGCTGTTTAAAACAACAGGGTCACTCATTGTGGTAATACGGGCAAGATCTCCGGTCATTTTCCCATTTTCTATAGTAGCAATTGTCGCTTTCTCAAGAGCGTTTGCATATTTTTCGAGTTCGGGAAGCTCATCAAGCTGTGCCCTTTTTCTGAAAGCACCGCTCCATGCAAATATTGTAGCAACCGAATTGGTTGAAGTTTCTTCACCTTTAAGATGCTTGTAATAATGACGCTGAACGGTTCCGTGTGCAGCTTCATACTCATAATATCCCTGAGGAGAAACAAGCACTGATGTCATCATTGCAAGTGATCCGAAAGCCGAAGAAAGCATGTCACTCATAACATCTCCGTCATAATTCTTACATGCCCAGATAAATCCGCCTTCGGACTTCATTACTCTTGCAACCGCATCATCGATCAAGGTATAGAAATACTCTATTCCGGCAGCATCGAATTTATCTTTGTATTCTGCTTCAAAAATCTCACTGAAAATATCTTTGAAGGTATGATCGTACTGTTTTGAAATAGTATCCTTTGTGGCAAACCAAAGATCCTGTTTTTCGGCCAATGCGTATTCAAAACAACTTCTGGCAAAACTTTCTATGGAAGCTGTCAGATTATGTTGTCCCTGAACAACTCCCGCACCTTTAAATTCATGTACAAGGACTCTTTGCTCACTGCCGTCATCCGCTGTGTAAACCAGTTCAACTTTGCCTGCTCCGGGAATCTTCATCTCGGATGCTTTATAAACGTCTCCGTATGCATGACGGGCAATAGTTATTGGCTTTTTCCAGTTTTTAACACAGGGCTCAATCCCTTTAACAAGTATCGGAGCCCTAAAAACCGTTCCGTCCAGGATAGCTCTTATCGTTCCGTTGGGTGAAGGATACATTCTTTTAAGGTCATATTCCTCCACTCTTGCGGCATTAGGGGTGATAGTGGCACACTTTACAGCCACTCCGTATTTCTTTGTTGCTTCGGCCGACTGTTTCGTTATCTCATCATCGGTCTCATCTCGTTTCTTAAGTCCGAGATCATAATACTCGCTTTTTAAATCCACAAACGGCAAAATGAGCTCATCCTTTATTATCTGCCAAAGAACTCTGGTCATTTCATCTCCGTCCATCTCAACAAGCGGAGTCTTCATTTCTATCTTTCCCATATCTCTCTCCTTTTTTGTCTTAAAAGCGAGTAATGCGGCCTTGCACTCTCTTTCCATTTATTGCCCGACAAGCAGATCAGGCATTTTATTATAATAAATCATGCATTATTTCGAAGCATTGTACGGGGATAATCTAAAGTCCCGGGCAATGCGGCCTTGCACTCTCTTCCCATTTATTATCCGGCAAGCAGATCAAACATTTTAATATAATAATTCATACAATATTTCGAAGCATTGTACGGGGATAATCTAAAGTCTCGGGCAATGCGGCCCTGCACTCTCTTCCCATTTATTGTCCGGCAAGCAGATCAAACATTTTAATATAATAATTCATGCAATATTTTGAAGCATTGTACGGGGATAATCTAAAGCGAGCTCGTGTTATAGAGCGAGCGGTGATTCATCCCCGGACAATGCGGCCTTGCCATATAAAGATAATTATTTAACAACTATATTAATTATCTTGCCGGGCACATAAATCTCTTTTACTATGTTTCCGCTCAGTTTATCCCCAAGCGCCGCTTTTGCTGCTGAAATTGCATCCTCTTTGGATACATCCTTTGAGAGCGCAACAACTTCCTTAAGCTTTCCGTTGATCTGAACCGCAACTTCTATTTCATCCTCAACGCAAAGAGCTTCATCATAATCGGGCCAGGTCTCTGTAAATACTGAGCCTTCACATCCTATGGCTTCGTGCAGCTCTTCTGCAATATGAGGAGCAAAAGGTGCAAGAAGAAGTGTGAATGTATGAAGGGTTTCTTTGTCGATACCGGTCTTTTTGGATATATCAACAAGCTTATTGGTATACTCCATAAATCCGGATATTACAGTGTTAAGTGAAAATCCTTCAAGACGATTTGTGATATCACGGATCATCTGATTACGTACTTTAATAAGCTCCTTAGTCTCGGGAACGTCTTTTTCTGCATTGTCCGAAAACAGTCTCCAAACTCTTGAAAGGAAACGATAAACACCGTCTATTCCTCTGTCGTCCCACTCACTGTCAAGCTCGGGCGGTCCTACAAAGAGCTCATAAATCCTAAGTGAATCGCAACCGTAATCACGTACTAGATCATCCGGAGAAACAACGTTTCCTTTGGATTTTGACATCTTGATACCGTTTTTACCGGTTATCATTCCCTGGTTGAAAAGCTTTTTGAAGGGCTCTTCAAAATCAACTACTCCGATATCATACAAAAACTTGGTGTAGAATCTTGCATAAAGAAGGTGAAGTACCGCATGCTCTACTCCTCCGATGTACATATCTACCGGAAGATACTTGTCTGCTTTTTCTTTTGATACAAGCTCATTGTCGTTTTTGTTGTCAACATAACGAAGGAAATACCATGAAGAACCGGCCCACTGAGGCATTGTGTTAGTTTCTCTTTTTGCAGGTCCGCCGCAGCAGGGACAGGTTGTGTTAACCCAATCCGTAATGTCTGCAAGGGGACTCTCTCCTGTTCCTGTAGGTTGATATGATTCAACATCGGGAAGAAGCAAAGGAAGCTCTTCTTCGGGAACAGCTACAGGACCGCATTTTTCGCAATGAACAATGGGAATAGGCTCACCCCAATATCTTTGTCTTGAAAATACCCAGTCACGAAGCTTGTAGTTGGTTGTCTTCTTTCCCGCACCCATCTTTTCGATCATTTCAGGTGCTTTTTCCTTAAGCTCTGCAGACTCCATACCGTTCCAGTCACCGGAATTGATCATAGTTCCCACTGCATCGGTATAAGCTTCCTGCATATCTTCTATTTCCACACCGTCCTTGGCAATAACCTGGATGATGGGTATATCGAATTTCTTGGCAAAAGCAAAATCTCTGTCATCATGAGCAGGAACACACATGATAGCTCCGGTTCCGTAATCAGCAAGTACGTAATCAGACAACCAAATAGGTACCTTTGCCCCGTTTATAGGGTTAAT